>NZ_JAPDHR010000036.1:0-48930 GCF_030063005.1 Dehalobacter sp. | reverse complement strand
CTCCCCCATGGGGGAGTGAAGAAAAAGGAGACTTTCGATTGTAAGACTTAATGCCACTATCCTGTTTGAAGATTTAAATGCAATCACCCAGTAATGTATAGGTTGCATTTACAAAGTCAATTGAGGCTATGTGAATACCTCAGGGAACAACTCCTTATTTTTTCTTATCAGTACCCGGTAAATGTAGTATAATATATGAGTAAAATATTTGCATTTGCAGGATTGTATAAGACCTATATAAACCTCGTCAGATAATAAAAACCTGCTCTTGCCAATTCTTTTAAGTTCTGCTAAACTGTAATAGTGTCATTTTTGGGTGAAAAGGAGGTAGAAGAAATCATGGCTAGTATTTGTGATGTTTGCGGAAAAGGAGTTTCTTCCGGGATGAGTGTCAGTCACTCCCATATTCGCTCCAAGCGTACCTGGAAACCAAACCTCCAGCGTGTCCGTGCTGTAGTGAACGGTACTCCCACCCATGTCAAAGTCTGCACAAGATGCCTTCGTTCAGGTAAAGTGAAACGAGCAATCTAACTTCATCGTGAAACGACTGTGATTGGATTAAAACAACCCCGACTTTAAAGCCGGGGTTTTTGCTTTTCAACCCATTTTAAGGAGTAAGTTTTAAGATTAACAAGGCATTTGAACATAGATCAGAACTTTGCCTTCATGAATTTCAATCGAAATATCTTTATCCGTAAACACATTGCTGATTCCACGCGGAGAATTATGCGCAAGATTTAGCATATCCAGCTGATAGTACAGCCCTTCGGCAGATACCCGCGCATCATCGGATAAGGCGACGATCGACAACTGCTGACCAATGCTGCCCTTGATGTTCTCTTTACCCTGAAGCATCACCCAAGCATCAGATTTCGGGTCTTTCATCTTCAGCCGTCTGCCTTTCTCAGCATACGCAATCATGATTGAGATATTCCCCATCAGGTGATCCAGCCTTTTACCGCCGGCGGCATAAAGGACGATTTCGTCCTGGAAACATCCCTGAGAATCTAAATATGTATCTGCATAGGCCACAGCGAGCTCTAAATCCGTCTCATTTTTTTCGCAAGGATATTGTTTGACGGTTGTTTTGGCCGCTATACATTTTTCCAGATTTTCTTTTGTAATGGAATCGAGGTCCCCGATCAATACATCAGGGATTCTGTCTGAAGCGATGGCCTTGTTGCCGCCTCCGTCCGCGCAGATCAACATCTCGATATGATTCCCGGCGAGTTCGCCGCGGCCCCACGCAGCATCCCATTCTCCGTTTGCCACGACTGCAACCTTCATTGCTTGATCCCCCGGAATCTTTTATTTTTGTTGTCACGCTGTTCCTCTTTGGCTGCTTCAAGGATATCGTAAATCGCCTGCTGCGGATCCGGAGAACTAAATACAGCTGCACCAGCTACTAATATCTCGGCCCCGGCTTTGCTTACCAGACGGGCTGTCTCAACATTAATTCCGCCATCCACCTCAATACGGCAAAGCGGGTTTACTTCCTTCAATATCCCCGACAGTGCTACGATTTTCGGCAAGACTTCCTGAATAAACTTTTGGCCGCCAAAACCAGGGTTCACAGTCATCAGCAGCACAACATCAAGTTCCTGCAAAACATATGTCAGCATTTCCAGCGGGGTTGCAGGGTTCAGTGCAACGCCCACATTCGCCCCCAGGGATTTGATCAGCTGGATGACCCGGTGAAGGTGCCTGGTCGCCTCAGCATGAATTGTGATCGAGTCGGCACCTGCCTTCACAAAATCTTCAACATACTTTTCAGGATGTTCAATCATCAGATGAACATCAAACTCCAGCGCGGAGACCTTGCGGAGCGATCCAACAACGGCAGGCCCTATCGAGATATTCGGAACAAAATGTCCATCCATAATATCTATATGCAGCATATCAATCCCCGCATTTTCAACAAGACTGACGTCCTCTCCCAATCTGGCAAAATTGGCAGACAGTATCGATGGGGCAATCGTCAAAGCCATAAAGATCCTCCTTCCAAACCTATGGTGCTGTTTCTTTGGCTGCGTGCAGTTTCTTATCATTATTGTACGGTTTTCTGTAATTATTCTTCGTTCAGCCCTGAAACCCTTTATTGGGGTATCAAAAAAATTCTAAGTTACCTTCTGATACATCTAATATTTTTTTTCATGTTCGATGACTTCTTTTAAAAACTGCAGATAGTGCTCATATCTGGAAGAACTAATAAGGCTCTCGCTCAGGGCTTCTTTTACAGCACAGTCAGGTTCCTTGTCATGAAGGCAGCTTGAAAAGCGGCATTCCTGTTTAATCCGGACAAACTCAGGAAAGTAGGACTGCAGTTCCTCTCTCTTCATTTCGGGCAGGTACAGGGATGAAAATCCCGGCGTATCTGCAACAAGTCCTCCTGCTACGGAAAGAAGCTCGACATGCCTGGTTGTATGCCTTCCCCGGCCGATTTTGTCGCTGACGTTACCTGTTTTAAGTGCCTTCCCGGGATTCAGAGCATTGATCAGGCTGGATTTGCCAGATCCGGAAGGTCCTGCTAACACAGACACATTGCCCTTGAGCCTTTCAGCAATTTCATCAATTCCTGTCAGCGTCCGATTCGACACCTGGACGACTTCATAGCCGATCCTGCGGTAATCGACAGACGGGGTTTTATTTCCAACATCCAGATCTTCCTTGGTGAATACGATCAAAATGCTGATTCCTGCTTCTCCGGCCTGAATGAGCAGCCTGTCCAGCAAATTGTAATCCGGATCAGGGGTCTTCAGGGAGAAGACCAAGAGAACCTGATCCACATTTGCAATATACGGCCTGACCAGAGAATTTTGACGTTCGAGTACCTTTTCAATCGTGGCCTTATCCCCTGTTCCTGGAAGAACCATCACCTTGTCGCCGGGGATAAATTCCTGCTTTTTTACACGAAAACGACCGCGCAGGGAGCATTCCCATACCCGGTCATCGGCGTATACGTAATAAAAGCCGGCATATCCTTTCATCAATGTTCCCTGAATCAGCATATATCCTGTTCTTTCCTCCGCTCTAATTCAAATTACTCCTGTACCTCTTATCATGTCAAAAAAATGATTGCATCAGATATTTGGGTCATTTTAGGCCGGGGGCCCCGGTCCCTGAGACACAACAATGGTCACTTCCGAACCCTGCTGGATTGGTTTGCCCGGTTTGGGTTCAGTGGTAATCACGGCTTTCTCCGGAAACAAATCCGATTCTTCCATGATCGGCATTACTTTCATATCGTATTTTTCTAGGTAATCCGTGGTAAACTCCAGTGACATGCCTGTAAAATCAGGCATAGCGGTAATCGTTGGTTGAATTCCTTCGCTGACAAACAGTTCGATCTCTCCGTTCTTTGTCCAGGTCGAACCGGGCGCAACCGATTGTCCAAAAACATGTCCTTTCGAAATGGAAGCGCTCAGCATTGTTTTGACCGAAATATTCGTAAAACCGGCTTCCTTAAGCGTACTCTCAGCGTTTTCCTGAAGCGGATACCCGGTTGTTACATTCGGTACTTTAATGTATTCTACCCCTTTGCTGATCTCAATGTCCACTGACCTTCCAGCCTTAACTTCACTCTTTGGCTTAATGCTTTGAGAAACAATCCCACCCTGCTTAATTTTATCGCTGTAGGTTTCGGTCCGGTTGCCGAGAGCCAGACGGGCTTTGGTCAATTCGATTGTAGCTTCTTCTACAGTCTTACCGGTAAGATCCGGAACGTTAACCACCTGTGTATGGGTGAAAACCCAAACTCCTGAGGATGTCCCGACAACTACAATCAGTGCGGCAATAGCAATCATAACCAGCATCGGAATTTTTTTCTTGCGCTTTTTGGTACGCAGAAGCGCATCATTCTTGGCCTCATTCGGGATTACTTTATCCTTCAAGCCCCTATGAACCTGGGTCTGCATGGTATCTTCATGGTCTCTGGCCTGTCTTTTTTCCCAAACAATGGTCTCTCCGGCTTCGATCCTGTCGAGATCCTCGAGAAATTCCGCTGCACTTTTATAGCGGTCTTGAAGTGATTTGGCCAGTGCTTTCATGATCACTGTTTCCAGTTCCGGGCTGACTCCGGCAACAAGCTTCCCGGGCAGCTCGACTTCCTCCTGGATATGCTTCAAGGCAATGGTAATCGCGGTATCTCCGTCATACGGAAGCCTTCCCGCAATCAGTTCATAAAGGATGATTCCAAGCGAATAGATATCGGACTGTTCCGTGGTTTGGGAACCCTTGGCCTGTTCCGGTGACAGGTAATGCACTGAGCCGACGATATCCCCGGTATGGGTGACGGTTGCCGAAGAGGCGGCTCTGGCTATCCCAAAATCAGTAACTTTGGCCCTTCCATCCGATGCAATTAAAATATTCTGCGGTTTGATATCCCGATGAATAATATTGTTGGCATGTGCATGAACCAGTGCTTCAGCAATCTGACGGATAATATGAATCGCCTTATCCTGGGAAAGAGGCGCTTGCGTACGGATAATATCCTTTAACGTCTGGCCTTTGACATACTCCATGACAATATAATCTTCGTTCCCGTCTCTGCCCACATCATAGATCGAAACGATGTTCTGGTGAGACAGGCTGGCTGCAGACTGCGCTTCCCGGCGAAAACGACGGATAAAACCCTCATCGGAAGCGTACTGTTCCCGCAGGACCTTGATAGCAACGGTTCTGTTCAGTAATGTATCCTTGGCCCGGTAGACGATTGCCATCCCTCCGGCCCCAATCTTTTCTTCTATTTCATATCTTCCTCCGAACATCTTTTCCATTAGTTTTCACCTTCTTTCAATTCAAGTGCTTTCTCTATGACTGCTTTAGCGATCGGCGCTGCCGCTCCGCCGCCGGTTCCGCCATGTTCCACCAGGACCGCTACAGCTATTTCCGGATTCTCCGCAGGAGCGAAAGCAATATACCAGGCGTGGGTATCCCCGTCTCCGCCCGGTTCAGCCGAGCCGGTTTTTGCTGCTATTTGGGCCCCAGATATGGCTCCGGGAGATGCTGTTCCTTTATTGACAGCCAAAACCATGCCGCTTGTTATTTTTTCTGCTTCTTCCTTACTGAGAGGCGTCAGCCAAACTTCAGGTGTCCTTCGATAGATACTATTTTGCTTGGAATCGAGCACACTGTCAATCAAATGTGGAACCATTATTTTGCCGTCATTGGCAACTCCGGCTGTGATCAAGGCCATATGGAAAGGACTAACCATTACCTGACCCTGACCGAAGGTACTCTCGGCAAACAAATTGAGGCTTAAGTTCTCCGGCAAAGGGTCATCTCTGGTAATTGAACTGATCGGAACATACTGATCAAACGGGATATCCCTGCCAAATCCGAAATTGGACACAGCCTCCAAAAAATGATTCACACCAGCTTTGATCCCATACTGAGCAAAATAAGTATTGCAGGAGTAGGCCAAAGCAAGATCATAATTGACCCAGCCGTGCGCTTTATCATTTTGTTCCTGGATCGTCTGCCCGTTAATCACAGTAGAACCTTCACAATCATAAAGTTCTGTCGTGTCGAGTCCTGCCTGAAAAATGGCTGCTGAAGTAACAACTTTCATAATTGATCCTGGAGGAAACAACGAGAAAGCGTGGTTCACCAGCGGACTGTCCGCCTCGGCAATAATTTCGTCCCAGTCCTGTTCAATTGCTCCAGCATCATAGCTTGGCTGACTGACCAGCGCCAGAACATCCCCGTTTTGTGGATCGATTGCCACCACTGCTCCGGTCTTGCCCTGCAAACTCTGATAAGCAGTCTCCTGTAGACGGGAATCAAGTGTCAGTATCAGGTCATTACCTGTTCTCTGCAATTCAAATGCATTCTGAATCCGTCTGAGAATGGAAGGATTCTTCATTCCGAGAAGTGTTTCCGCCTCCGTTGCTTCAAGGCCGGCAGAACCGTATTTTACTGTGGCATACCCCAGTAAAGGCTCAAACATCTCACCCTGCGGATACGTTCTGACTTTTCCGTCAGCGGTTTGCTCCGTCTTTGCCAGAACAACGCCGTTGCGGTCAAAAATGCCGCCCCGGGTAATTCTTTCCTCTAAATAAATCGCGCGCCGGTTAGCTGGATTATCCAGCATCTCATCGGCCTTAACCACTTGCCAGTATACCAGACCCAGGCTTAGAAAAACAAAGCTAAAAACCATGATCAGTGCAATTTTGCGGATTCCATTGTTCATAAGGCATCTGCCTGCTTTCCAATTGGTATCTGACTCACGGAGAAAGCTGAGCTATGAGAAATGCCGGCCAGAATCCCAAGGAGTAAAAAGTGTCCGACCATGGAACTTCCCCCGTAGCTCATCCAAGGCAAAGGCAGACCTGTAAGCGGAAGCATTTTGGTCACCCCAGCCAGGATGATCAGCGCTTCCACACCGATCAGAATGCCTATTCCCGCCGCCAGGATCTGGCCAAACCGATCCACAGCTCTGGTGCTGACGCAGAAACAGCGCATTACAACAATAATAAACAGACTGATGACTGCCATTGCGCCAATAAAACCAATTTCCTCAGCAATTACCGAAAAGATAAAATCAGTGTCCGCATTCGGAATCTGGTAAGCACCTATCCCATTTCCGAGACCTGTCCCGAGAAGCCTTCCCCCGCTTATGGCAAAGATCGACTGGGAGATCTGATAAGCCCCGCCGCTGGCATCCAGCCACGGATTAATCCAGGTAGCAACCCTTACGCGGACATGATCAAACAGGATATAACCAGCTGCCCCGGTCACCATGACCAGCGGAACGGAAACCACGAGATAAAGCAGTCTTTCGGTTGCGACATACAAGATAAACACCATGAGAAGGAAGAATACCAGCGCCGTTCCAAGGCTTTTCTGGGCACCCAGCAATCCGAGAACAAATACGCCGATAAAAACAAACGGGCCCATTGTTTTGGCATCAGGCAGAGAAAATTTCCCAACCTGAATCGTTCCAAAACGTAAAAGCTCTTTATTATCACTTAAATAGGATGCCAGGAAAAGAAGCAGGGCCACTTTGACGAGCTCCTCGGGCTGGAAACCCATCCCGGCAAACCTAAACCAGCTTGTCGCACCATTGATGGTGGTCCCAAATATCAGCGTCAGCAGAAGCATAAGCAAGGCCAGCATTCCCCAGAGATACTGATACTCACCAAGCTTGCGGTAATCTCGTAAAATAAGAAAGACAGCATAGTAAATGATCAAGCCCAGATTCGCCCAGATAAATTGGTCCGCCGCCAGGGCAGGATTGATCCTTGTTAGAAAAACCAAGCCAATCGCGAGGATGGTCTGAACTACCGGCAGGAGATACGGATCTCCCTGATAGCAAAAAAATATTTCAAACAAGGCACCTGCTAGGATCAAAAAAGAAAATACAGCTCCTTGCAGGAAAAAACCGCTTTCAGTCATATCATCAAGTTTCAGTACACCAAGTCCCATCCATAGAATTACTAAAGTCAGAACTCTCAAAGATAGACGATGTAGCATGTTCTCACCGCTCCACAATACAGCATATAGCCGTAAAATTATCCGGAGCCCCCCGTTCGATCACAACATTCTTCAAGGTTTCGAGATGGTCATCCCATGATTTAGCCTCGGAAAACTCCGCAGCAATCTCCTGATCACTGATTTCATTTGAAAAGCCATCCGTGCACAGAAGAAAAACATCTCCGTCCTGTACTTTAAGTTGGAAACAATCTACATCAATGTTGAGCTCCACACCCAGCGCTCTGGACAAAATATGCTTGTGCGGATGATTTTTGGCTTTCTCCTCCGTCAGCTCCCCGAGGCGGACAAGTTCGTTAACCATCGAATGATCCTCCGACAGGAGCGTGAGGGTCTGATTTCGCCATAAATAAATCCTGCTGTCGCCCACATGGCCAACAACGGCTTTATTGTCATAGATCATCAGAGCAGTCAGAGTTGTTCCCATGCCTTCCGTCCCTTCAGTCCGAAGCGATACTTCGTATACTTCACGGTTGGCCTGATTCACAGCCTGAACGATCCAGTCCTGCATATCCTGAATATCCGTAGATTTTAATTCAGCTGCTTTTTCCTCTAATTGTTCGACCGCGATCCTCGAAGCTATTTCCCCGGCATTATGTCCACCCATTCCATCGGCCACCGCAAAAAATGACTCCTCCGGCAATATAAGAAAATAATCCTCATTGTTTTTTCTAACACAACCGGTCTCATAAATCCTAACTGCTTTCATTTCCCCACCTCGAATATAGAAAAGTAATGCTGCCTATCTTGATGAAGTCACCGGAAACAAGCTGGACCTGGGAGTTGATCCGTTCTCCGTTCACCCAGGTACCATTCGTGCTCCCAACATCCTCCAGCGTTGTCATCCCTCTGTTGTGCTTGAATTCAGCATGATCCAGCGAACAATAATGGTCCGGAACGACGATATCGTTGTGCTTTCCTCTTCCGATGGAAAGCCCTCGGGAATCAATCTTGATCTTGCGTCCTTTGGGCAGCTTTTCAGCTCCGCTTAAGACCTCGATACAGCCAAGATCAGATTCGGTTTTGCTCATGATTCCCTTCGACCTTAAATCGGCCAGCATAACCGTCAATATCCGTAAGAGAAAGAGATAGATAAAACCAACAAATACAATCCTTCCAACTACCGTAAGCATTTGCATTCAATCACCGACTTTACTTATCTACCTGAAATTGAAAATGCGTTTGTCCGGCCTTTATCCTGTCCCCAGGATTTACCATATAGCGGTCAACCCTTAATTTGTTCAGATAGGTACCGTTGGTACTGCCTAGATCCTGAACAAACCACCTTCTATTCTCTGTATAAAGCTTCAAATGGTGACGGGAGATCTCCAGGTCTCCGACTTCAATATCACAATCTTCCTGGCGTCCGACGATATACTCGTCCTTATTAAGATCGTAAATCTCACCTTCATTTGTCCCTTTTATAACTTCGAGATAAGGATGAGTTTTCCTGCCGATTGTTTTGGATGATGCCATGATTAATCTTGCAGCATCCGCCAGAACTGTTGTTTTTTCCATTTCTTCATCTTCCGCAGGCGGTTTTTCTTCGTTAATCCGCCAATTGGCGACAACAGAATCTTTAAACTCAATCTGGGTTTTAATTAAGCCAGCATCCATCTTCTCCGAAGGCTGCATCCGCACAACCGGAAGCGCCAGAAAAGTGTAGCCCTGCCTGGTCCCTTCGTCATAGAGATGTTTGGCCAGCTCCACCAGCAGTGTCTCTCCAAAACTTTCCAATACCGCATAATCCTTTGGGTTTAAACTTACGGTGTAAACATTCGGGACATAGACATGGGATATGCTGACCTGTTTATTTTTCAGCATGATTTTATTTAGTTCCCTGGCAACCTGAACAGGCTGAATCGTACCTACCGACTTGCTGAACAAAAATGTAGCCATCTGTTCGGCGATCGATTCAACTTTGTTTAAGAGACGCATACTCCTCACACTCCAAACGCTGTCTAAGCTGACCACAGGCTGCGTCAATGTCCAGGCCTTTTTCTTCTCTGATCGAAACAGGAATCTTGCCCGCTTCGAGAACCCTTTTGAACATCGTTAACCGCTCTTTGCCCGCTTTTTGAACGTCGCTGCCGATTACCGGATTAATGGGGATCAAATTGACATGGGCCAGCATGCCCTTAAGGAGAACGACCAGTTTTTCTGCTTCCTCTTTGGAGACATTCTGTTGGTGTAAAGCAAACTCAAATGTAACTCTTCTGTTCGTCTGATCGGAATAATACCGGCAGGCTTCCAGCAGTTCCTGCAATGGATATCTCCTGTTGATAGGAACCAGCGTATCCCTGACTTCATTTCTGACTGAATGAAGCGATACAGCCAAACCGACTTGCGGGTTGTCCTGTGCCAGTTGAATAATCTTGGGGGCAACACCGCTCGTCGAGATGGTCATTCTCCGCATGCCGATATTCTGACCGTTCTCGCTGTTCAGGATTCGAATCGCTTTCATCACCGCATCATAATTAAGAAAAGGTTCGCCCATCCCCATGAAAACAATATTGGTTACCGTGAATTTCGGGTCTTCCTGCTGAAGCAGCCGACTGATTTCGAGCACCTGGCCGGTGATCTCTCCTGCAGTCAAGTTTCGGCGGAATCCATCCATTCCGGTTGCACAGAAAGGGCATCCCACAGGGCATCCTACCTGAGTCGAGACACATAACGTGTGTCTGTCCCGGCTTGTCAGATGATCATAGTCCATCAGAACCGTTTCAATGCTTTCTCCATCAGCCAGGCGAAATAAAAACTTCCGGGTCCCATCGGCAGAGCGCTGCGCTTTTAAAACAGTCAGCGGCTGGATAAAGAAAACCCTGTCAAGCCGTTCGCTGTCCTGTTTCCCGATATTCTTCATTTCATCCCAATGATGAACTCCTCTGGCATTAACCCAGTTAAAAACCTGATTGGCCCTAAACTTTTTTAAGCCGTTTTCGAGGCATGCTGCACGCATCTCTCCTTCAAGACAACCGCGGCAATCCAACTTTTCCATAATTAGTATTATTCTCCCAATTTCATGATCTTAAACATGTTTTTCCGCCAGACGTAAAGCTTTGTCAATTAAAGCACATAGACTTGCTATAAAATCTTCTTGCCGCTCCTTGCTATCCGTAGCATCGCGTCACTAGGCCATCCATGGCCTTCGAAACTTAGCGATAAAGAATCCATCCATATTGTGATGATGAGGCAGGATCTGCCATACCCCTTTCCGGAGTTGTTTCAGATCTCTCTCCTCTGCTGCAAAAGGCAAACTTCCCGACAAGTCGACGGAAACAAACTCGGGCTTAAGCTGCCGGAAAGCTTTAATCACTTCAAAGTTTTCTTCCGGCTCCGTGGTACAGGTCGAATAAACAAGCTCTCCGCCTTCCCGCACATGATCGGCAGCTTTCAGCAGGATTGCCAGCTGGAGTTCTGGCAGTTTGCTGATCTCGTCTTCTCTCTTCTGCCAGCGCAGATCAGCTCTTTTTCTAAGCACACCCAAGCCCGAACAGGGCGCATCAACCAGGACCCGGTCAAACTTCTCTCCGATTCCTTCCAAAATCCGGGCGTCGCTCTCAACAGTTTTTATCATTGTAATTCCGAGCCGCTCGGCTGATTCCTTGATCAAATCAAGCTTTTGGGGATACATATCTACAGCAACAATGGTTCCCTTGTTTTTCATCAATTGCGCCAGATGGGTTGTCTTCCCTCCCGGGGCACTGCAGACATCCAATACGCTGTCCCCTTCCCGCGCTCCCAATAGATGAGCAGCCAACTGAGAACTCTGATCCTGAACCGTGAAATATCCGTTTTGGAATTCCCAAAGTTGGTCCAATCCGCCAAAATCTTTCAGAATTAAACTTTCCGGTGTGTATTCTCCGTCCACGACCTCAATTTCCTGACTTTCCAATAAGGTTTTTAGTTCCTGCCTTGTTGTCTTTAGGGTGTTTACACGGATAGAAGTAAGGGAAGGTTCGTTGTTGGCTTTGAGCAAAGCTTCTGTTTCTTCCTGCCCCCACCTTGCCAGCCAGCGCTTGATCATCCATTCAGGATGGGAATATCTGACCGAAAGATAGCGGACCGTTTCCTTCTTTTGGTCTGGCCATTCAAAATTCCAGCCTGTTTCAGCCGCCTTGCGCAGGACACTGTTGACAAGGGGGGAATAGGTTCGGTTCAGTTGGTTCATCAGGTCAACACTCTCATTGACCGCGGCGGGCACCGGCACTCTGTCCATGAGTAGTATCTGAAAAACACCGGTCCTTAAAACCGCCCTGACTTCCTGCGGCAATGCGGACATCGGCTTATTCAGATGTTTTCTCAACGCATAATCCAGCGTCAATTTGTTTTTTAATACCCCGTTGACCAAAGCAGTAGCCAGATTCCTGTCCCGGCTCTGGGTCAGTCCTGAAAGCTGGGAACGTAAAAGAAGATTGGCATAGGCCCCTTCTTTTTCGACCCGCGTAAGAATACGCACGGCTATCAGCCGTGCGTTTTGATCGTTTATGCGTTTCCGCGTACGTTTGGTTTTTTCTTCAGTAATAGGGTTATTCTTCTCCGTCATTTTTCTATCCCAATCTTTTTTATTCTCTTGATTCGGTATTAATCATCCCGGCCTTGTGCAATCCACACAAAGCGCAGCAAAGTCAGGATCGCAGTCAGTGCTGCGGCGACATAGGTCAGGGCTGCCGCACTGAGCATCTTTCTTGCACCTGTCATCTCTTCTGTATCTTTAATAATGCCGCTGTCTCCCAGAAAAGCTAAGGCTCTGTTACTGGCATTGTATTCAACAGGAAGCGTAACGATTTGGAACAAAACTGCAAACGCAAAAACATAAATCCCAATATCCAACAAGAAGGATATAGACGGCAGGAACAGTCCAACAAGGATCAAGATGGGTCCTGCCTGACTGCCGAATGAAGCCACTGGCACAAAGGCCGACCTGAGCTTCAACGGAACATAGCTGTCAGCATGCTGCACAGCGTGACCTGTTTCGTGAGCCGCGACAGCCAGCGCTGCAATGGACGTACTGTTATATACACCGCTGCTGAGCCTCACAACATGAGTCCTCGGGTCGTAGTGATCCGTAAGGTTTCCGGCAACCTGCTCTACCTGAACATCATAAAGGCCATTCTCATTCAGCAGCGCTCTGGCCACGTCTGCGCCCGTCGCTCCCGAACTGCTCCTCATTTTGGAATATCTGCCGTAAGCACCACTGATCTTGGCCTGAGCATAGACAGTAAGAATAATCGCTGGAATTAGCAGTATAATCGTGTAATCAAATAAAAACATAATCTTCCTCCTTAAAAAGCTAGACCTGCTCAAATAGCATAGGAGTCATGCTTCTTATGTATAATTCAAGGCACTAAAACAATCATTGTTTAACTATTAGAAGTATATCCATTTATTCTTAGATTTTGCTTAAAAGAAGGAAAGATGAGTGCGATCGTTTACTCAAAACGATCATTTGCTTTAGGTCTGTATCCATTATAAAAGTCCTGGGCACGCATTTTCTTTTTCCCAGCAGGCTGAAGCTCTAAAATTTTTATAATACCTTCCCCGGTCTGAACCAGCAGTCCTCCCTTAGCAAGGGACAAAATGCTTCCCGGCAAAGCGTTTTGCGCAGTCTGTCCGGATAAGGCAGGTTTTCCGGACAGCTCACTTAGCCATATTTTAACCTGTTCTCCCCGGAAAAGGGTAAAAGCACCGGGCCAGGGATTCAGTCCGCGAATCCTGTTATGGATTTTGGCTACGTCCCAGGACCAGTCCACCTGCTCATGTTCTCTTTTCAGAAGCGGTGCATACGAAAATACTTTAGGCTGCGGTACCGGCCGAACGGTCCCATTCTGCAATCCTTCGAGTGTATTAATCAACACCTTTGCGCCGATTTGGGCCAGCGCATCGTAAACTTCACCCGTTGTGGCCTCCGGTACGATTGCATATTCTTTGCTGATAAGCATTGCGCCCGTATCCAGACCTTCATCCATCAGCATGGTTGTAACACCGGTTTTAGACTCTCCGTTCATCACGGCCCAGTGGACCGGAGCTGCTCCGCGATAAGCCGGAAGCAGTGAGGCATGCACGTTAATGCATCCAAAAGGTGGTATTTCCAGAATCTCTTTGGACAGGATTTGTCCGAAAGCGACCACCACAATGCAGTCCGGCTGCAAATCCCTGATCTGGTCGACCGCTTCGGGTGCTTTAATCCTGGCAGGCTGAAATACAGCAAGTCCATACTTTTCAGCCAGTACTTTGACCGGACTCGCTTTCAATTTGTTCCCTCTTCCCGCAGGTTTGTCGGGCTGGGTAAAAACGCCGCCGATTTGATGTCCTGATGCATAGAGCGCCTCCAGGACAGGCACCGCAAAATCCGGTGTTCCCATAAAAACAAGCCGCATCTGACACTGTCACTTCCCGTTCCGTATTCTAAATGCAAAGACTTTCTCTTCGCGCCTTTAGCAAATCTTAGCCATAAATCTTATATCTTATACCCCATATTTTGTCTGCGTGCTACAATTTCAGCGTCAAGCGGACTAAGGTACTACACATTATAAATCTTGTCTGCAATATCGACGAAAAGTATCCCGTCAAGATGGTCTGTTTCGTGCTGCATCGCTCTGGCCAGGAAACCATCGGCATGATATTCCTTCATCTCTCCATTGCGGTCCATGGCCTGAAGCACCACTTCGGCCGCCCGTTTCACCCGGCCAGTCTTATTTGGGACACTTAAACATCCTTCCTCATCTACTTCCGAACCGGTTTTTTTGATAACCATCGGATTGATCAGTTCCAAAAGACCGTCTCCCACGTCGATCACCACAACTCTTTTGGATACGCCGACCTGAGGAGCTGCCAGCCCTACCCCTTTCGCCTCATACATGGTCTCAGCCATATTATCGAGCAATTTAATGATATTCGGGGTAATTTTCTTGACTTCTATTGCTTTTTCCCGCAGGATGTCTTCTCCAATTTTTACTATCTGGTAAACGGCCATTACTGGATCCGCTCCCTTCTCACGCAATTTCTAAAATAATATCCCATAATAAAACCATATAATAGAATTATACATTTCTGAAAGCCTGAAAGCAATTAACACCTTAAGAGCACGTGTCAGGGATGACACAATGGCCGAAAGCGCTACTGTGGCACGCTGACCTACCTCAAATATGTTGTATTTAAGATAGCGGATTCACCTCAATACTGATATTGATCCCTGAGCTGGCCGTTCCAAGATAGAAAGCCCGGACTCCTTGGTGGACGATCCTGCGGAGGACCGCCGGGTTCTTTCCTTTGACCGATACCTGCCAGCGAAATTCATTCTTCAGCCTGGTCAAAACAGCCGGTGCCGGGCCCAGAATCACATATTCCTGATTCAGATCAGCAAGCACCAGACGGATGCTGTTGGCCAGGTCCTGAGCCGCTTTGATTACCCGATCTTCTTTTTCATGAAAAATCATGATCCTGATGATATGAGCAAACGGCGGATAACTTTGCTGTTTGCGGTAAGTGATCTCTTCCCAAAAAAAGGCTGCATAATCCTGTTTGGCTGCCCGCTGGATCGATCTTTCTTCAGGTGAATAGGTCTGGATCACCACTTCGCCGCCTTTAGCCCCACGTCCTGCCCTGCCAGCAACCTGAGTCAGCAGCTGGAAAGCTCGTTCTCTGGATCGAAAGTCGGGCATATTGAAAAGCTGGTCGGCAGAGATTACACCGACAAGGGTAACGTTCGGGAAATCCAGCCCTTTAGCCAGCATTTGGGTCCCGACAAGAATCGGAACCTCTCCGCTGCGAAACCGTTCTAGAATTCTATTGTACTCCCGAGAACCGGAGGTCGTATCGGTATCCAGCCGTAAGACTTCAACTCCTGGGAACAAAGCGGAAACCTCTTCTTCAACTTTTTGAGTTCCCTGGCCGAAGAAACGGATAAATCGGCTGTTGCATTCCGGGCAGCGGTGAAAAACATCCTGTTGATAATTGCAGTAGTGACAACACAGCTGCTGATTATGACTGTGATATGTCAGGGAAACATCACAATGTGGGCAGCGTGCGACATACCCGCATTCACGGCAAAATACAAAAGTGGAATAACCTCTGCGGTTCAGAAAAAGGATACTTTGTTCTCCGTTGTCGATTCTCTCCTGAAGCTTGTTTCTGAGTACCATGGAAAACATTGTTTTATTGCCGCTGGCCAGTTCCTGTTTCATATCCACAATATCGACAGCGGGTAAAGCCCGTTGATTGAAGCGTTCTTCCAGTGACACAAGACCAATCTTATCCCTTTGGGCCGCCGCATACGCTTCCAGGGATGGGGTAGCGCTGCCCAGAAGTACAAGCCCGCCTCTGTCTTCCATCCTTTTCCGTGCGACGTCCCGCGCATGATATTTTGGGTTTTCATCCTGTTTATAAGCGTTATCGTGTTCCTCATCCAGTATGATCAGTTTAAGGTTTGACAGAGGCGCAAAAACAGCGGAGCGCGCTCCGATAATAACGCGCTTATTCCGTTGCAGAATTTGCTCCCAAATTGCTAGTTTATCGCCGGAGCTGATGCCTGAATGAATAATTCCGACAATATCTCCGAACTGTTCCAGAAATATTCTAGAGATCTGAGAAGTAAGTGAAATCTCAGGTACAAGCAGAATAACATCGCCGCCTTCAGCCAGTACCTTTGCCACCAGCTCTTTATAAATCTCTGTCTTGCCACTGCCGGTTATCCCATGGATCAAAACCGTCCCGCCATCATTTTTATTGCGAAACGCCAGAATATCCTGGAAAGCTTTTTCCTGGGCAGGACTTAATGTGCCTGTAATGTGCCAAACGGAACCAGCTGTTATCTGCTCAATATTGTTTCTTGTATCGGCGTCTATGTCTTTATCTGTGTCTATATCAATTTTATTCTCTATGTTATTTTTTTTTCTTTCATTCATGTCGGGACTGCCTGCTTTTGCGGAAAACCGGATTTCTTTTTTGATCCATCCCTGCTTAAGCATATCCTCAAGCAGTTCTTTCTTCGCTCCGCTTCTTTTTAGCAGGACATTTTCCGGCAGACCTCCCCGGCGCGACCTGTTAAGGGTTTTTAAGACCTGAAATGTATCCGGATCGAGAAGCTCCAAAACTTTAACGTCCTCATCGTCCATGCTGGCCATGGAAGTCATCCAGGTTTCTCCCTTTCCCTTTAAAAAAGGCCACACTGAATGAAGGGCTTGCGCTTTTGGGCAGATCGTCGTCTCCGAAAGCCAGCAGGCCAATTCTATGAGCTCCAGTGGAATTAGATAGTTTTCCTCCAAGACCGCTTCTATGCTGCGGAATTTGGGCTCACCGTCGAGTTCAGGCGGGTCGGAACTGATACTGACAACGAGGCCCCGGACTTTTCTGTACTTAAGCGGGACAACCACCATCATCCCCAAATGAATTACGAGATTGTCCGGAATGTAATAATGAAAACTCTGATCAAGACGCCTGTTGGCGACATCGATCAGCACCTCTGCGTATCCGCTCAATTTCAAGGCTCCTCCCTGCTGATGTCAAAAAATTGGATGTATCAATTATAGCAGATAACCCGTCATCTATTCATGCGGAAAAATCTCTGATATGACGGCGTTCCTCGGGCGTCAGCCTAAACTGTTCCATAATGAATTCATCTAGGATTTCAAACTGATCTTCCCCAACGATGATTCGGTCTGTTAATTGCAGGATATGGTCAATCACTGCCTGTTCCCATAAGGGCAGCGGAAGTAGTTCCAGATCTCCCCGGAGCACTTTCAGGGTATGAAATTTCTTGCGGAAAAGGAATTGATAAAGGCTGCTGTTAAATAAAGCAAGAATTAATTTCACCGGATAGTTTCCTGGTTCGGGGATCAGGATATTGGCACTGTTCAGGGTAAGACTGCCCTGATCATCATAGGCAAAAACAAGTCTTTCAGAAATGAAACGGTAAATCAGTTTCTCCGCCGCCCTATATTTTTGCTCCGGTGCTGTTTGCTGGAACTTGTCCGGCTGAAACCGTAAAAAAGAAGACGGCTTCTTCAGAACGAACCTGTCCACATCCGAGCCCTTGTAGACCGGCTCAGCACCCGGCCCGTTCATCTGAAGCAGGTATCTCCGATTATCTCCGGTGACGATTCCCAAGGCCCAGCCGGCCTTATCTTTCAGGTAAGTATGTCTGGTCGAATAGACCTTGCTGAAAATAACTTCCTCCTGGCTGCTCAGGTAAATATCGAAAATGTGCCAGTCATTACTCCGAAACCTTTCCTGAGAAACCAGGTATTCCTGTTCCGGGAATTTCACCAGAACTTGGTCCTGCACCGATGGCAAGGCTTTTCTGAGATCGAGGCGGACCACGGCTGAGAAGACATTTTTAAATCTCCTGCCCAGATATTCGATCCTGATGATCTGGCAATTCTCAAGCAAATATCCTCTGATATCGGCATGAGCACGGATGTTCAGAATGGATTCTGGCAGAATAAATGAGATAACCCCTCCGTCTTTCAGCAGATCAAGACTCGCCCTGAGAAAATAAGAAAAGGACTCCCCAGAAGTTATTTCTGGAAACTCCACAGCCATTTTCTGGCGGACACCCAGATCAATCTCCGCTCCCCACGGAGGGTTCGTGGCGACAAAATCAAATTTCCCGAAAGCAGAAGATTCCCGTCGCATATCGGTTAAAGTATTGCAGTGAATAACGTTAGGCTGAAAATCCCGGGAACATGTCAACAGAAGATTGAGTCTGGCAATCCTTACCGATGTCAGATCGAGGTCCATCCCGTAGATGTTTTCGGGTTCGTCCATATTCCGGGCAAAGGATAAAAGATACTGTCCCGTGCCGCAGCAAGGATCAAGCACCTTCTGTCCGCTGCGGATATAAGCCCGGACAGCGTCATACGCAATGCCTGGTGGGGTAAAGTAAGAACCAAGGCGAGCTTTATTTCCCTCCATGGTCAGTGATTGATAGATGACACCGAGTATATCTTCTTCTAAAGAAAAACGGATGTTAAAAAGATATTCAAGGTGCTGTGAATCCGGCCTGCCGTACGAAAACTTCAAAGAAGATTCTAAAGAAGATTTTTTAGATGTCCTGAGTATATCCTGATAAAAATTCTTCAGCTCTATGCGGACATGCTGTCGCTGGAAAATAGCTTCCGGGAAATCAATAATTTGTTTCAGGTCGTCGGACAATATGTCTCCCGATCTCCGAAAAAAATTCAAAGCCAGAATGAAGACTGCCCATCCCCGGTCTATGTTGTGCCGGAGCAGATAAGCCAATAGATCCATGATCTGCTTACGTGTTCTTTCGTTTGGGATGTATTCTGTCGGGACAAATCGTTTATCAGCACCGGCTTTGTTTGCTCTTTTTCTTAAGCGGTCAAGCTCTCCCTGCGCAATCCGTTCCCGAAGTAGGAGCACCTCATCAAGATCAAAGACCTTTCCGTCAGGATCAGAAGGATGGAGATAGCCATGCCGGACCCAGTTGCGGATACTTGGCACAGATACCCCCAGAATTTCAGCGATTAACTTTGAATCAATTCGATGATTATCCATTTCTGCAGTCCTGTCGCTTTAGATTAATCCAGGTTGCCTACCTTCCTGGTTTCCTGGCTGTTCACCGCATAGAAAAGAGAATCGAGGTTGCGGACTAAGTCCTTCGCAATCTGCGGTTTGTTCATTGTATAGATATGGACACCGTCAATATCATTCGCAAGCAATTCCACAATTTGTTTGGTCGCGTAAGCAATACCGGCATCTTTTAAAGCTTCCATGTTATGCTCAAATTTGTCAAGTATTTTAATCAGTTTTTGCGGCATCCGTGCATTCGACAGTGCTAATATTCTTTCAATCTGAACCCGATTAGTGATTGGCATGATCCCTGCCAGAATCGGAACATTGATGTTTAGCTTAGCAACTTTTTCCTGGAAACGAAAAAAGGCGTCATTGTCATAGAACAACTGTGTAACAAGAAACCCGACTCCGGCATCCACTTTCCGCCGAAGGTTTTCAATATCCTGGTCTTTATCGGGGCACTCGGGATGGCCTTCCGGATAACAAGCGCCGCCCAGACAGAAAGAATGTTTGTTCTGGATATACGCGACAAGATCGGAAGCATATTGAAAATCCCTTACCCTGCCGGTCTCTTCCGAACCCTTTGGAATATCTCCCCGTAACGCGAGAATATTGGAGACATTGCTGTCTGCCAGCTGCGTCAGTGTTCCCTCAATTTGTTCTTTGGAAGAGGTAATACAGGTCAGATGGGCCAAAGAATTAATGTTGTATTTATTCTCAACAATGGATGCAATTTCTGCGGTCGTTTTGCTGGTACTTCCTCCGGCACCGTAGGTAACACTGATAAAATCAGGACGGAGCGGTGCCAGAGCATCAATCGTATCGTAAATGACCTCTATAGATGAAGTAAGCTTTGGTGGGAAAATCTCAAAAGATACGACCTTTTTCTGTTGGAACAATTCGCTGATAAACATTCTAAAACCTCCTTCATCTTTAATACAATCCCAAACTCATTCAATTCCGGTTGGAATAAGCTCCGGAATTGGATCATCACATGTTGAGTCCTTTAATCCCTATGTCGGTGCGGAAATGGGCATCAGGAAAATCGATGCTGTCCACTAGTGCATAGACATTCTCCCTGGCTGCCGCGATGGATGCATCACGGACGGTAACTCCAAGTACCCGGCCGCCTGAGCTGACCAGTTTTCCGTCTTCCATCTCCGTGCCGGCATGGAAAACTACCTGGTTTTCTTGGGTCACCGTAAGACTGATCGGAATCCCCTTCCTGTATTCACCCGGATAACCTGGAGCTGCCATGACCACACACAGCGCGGTGCCATCGTGCCATTCGACTTTGACTTCGGACAGTTTCCCGTCGATACATGCTTCGAAGATTGGGATCAAGTCCGACTTGAGCAGGGTCATCACAACCTGTGTCTCAGGATCACCGAACCGGACATTGTATTCCAGGAGTTTTGGGCCTTTGGCCGTAATCATTAAGCCTAAAAACAGTACGCCGGTAAATGGGGTTCCTCTTTGGCGCATAACAGAAAGCGTCGGCTGAGCGATCGTATCGATAACTTCCTGTTCCAATGCTTTGGTCCAGAAAGGAGGCGGAGAATAAGTCCCCATTCCGCCTGTATTTAACCCCATATCCCCGTCGAGTGCTCTCTTGTGATCCTGAACGGGGGTCATCGGGAGAGCCTTTTCACCGTCGCAAAAGCACAGCAGACTGACCTCCTGCCCCTCCAGAAATTCTTCTACCACGACCTTGTCTCCGGCAGCACCAAAGGCCCCACCCATAATGGTCTCGATACCTTCAAACGCCTCTTCCAGTGTAGCTGCCACAATAACCCCTTTACCTGCTGCCAGACCATCCGCTTTAATGACAATCGGAGCGCCGGTTTGTCTGATGTATCTTTCTGCTTCGCTCTTCTCGGTAAAAGTCCGGTAGTCTGCTGTCGGGACCTTCGCCTGTACCATAATTTCCTTGGCAAAAGCTTTGCTGCTTTCAAGTGTCGCCGCCGCTCCGGACGGGCCAAATACTCTGAGACCTGCAGCCTGAAAAGCGTTGACAATTCCCAGACTAAGCGGTTCCTCAGGACCAACAACCGTAAGATCAATCCCTTCATCCTTGGCAAAGTCAACCAAAGCGTCAAGTTCATTGGCCTTGATCGGGACATTCCATTGCTCTGTTCCTGCGTTACCCGGAGCTACAAAGAGTTTCTGACAAGAAGTGCTCTGATTGATTTTCCAGGCAAGAGCATGCTCCCTTCCTCCTGAGCCTACAATCAAAATTTTCTTCCCGTCTTTTTGACAACCAGACAAGTCAGCCATCGTTTTCCCACCTCAATAAGTAATATTTATTCTTAGTGCTCAAAATGCCTTCTTCCGGTATGGAGAATAATCATCCCAAGCCTGTTGGCTGTTTCAATCACTTCTTTGTCCCGGATAGAACCACCGGGATGAACAATGGCTTTGATCCCATGGGAATGGGCCAGTTCGACCGTATCCGGGAACGGGAGGTAAGCATCCGAAGCCATATAGGCACCCTGTGCTTTTTCTGCAGCCTGCTCAAGCGCAATTTTCGCCGAGCCGACTCTGTTCATCTGGCCGGCTCCAACACCGATGACCTGTCTCTTCGCCGAAATGACGATCGCATTGGATTTGACATGCTTGCAGGCTTTCCAGGCAAACTCCAGTTCCGCCAAATCATCTTCAGTCGGCTTGGCTTCTGTAACGACTTCCCATTCGACAGACGGTGTCGTCCCTTCATCCTCATCCTGAACCAGAAAACCGCCGTTTACTGTACGGATTTTCCAACCCCGGGTCTTACCGCATGCTTCCCTGCCAACTGCGAACAGACGAAGGTTAACTTTCACAGCCAAAATTTCCTTCGCCCGCGGGCTGAAATCCGGAGCAATGACCACTTCGTAGAATTTCTCTTTAATCGCTTCAGCTGTGGCCTCATCTACCACGCGGTTAAGTGCAATAATTCCGCCGTACGCCGAGACCGGATCCGCTTCCAGCGCTCTTTGATAAGCTTCCAGCAGTGAGTTCCCAAGCGCAACACCACATGGATTGGTATGTTTAATGATTACACAGACTGTCTTGTCATATTCCATAGCGATTTTCCAGGCCGCGTCCATGTCCATCCAGTTATTATAGGACAGCTCCTTGCCCTGGAGCTGCTGGCCATAAGCAAGTGTCCCTTTTCCGGCCTCCGGGTCTGCATAAAAGGCCGCCAGCTGCCCGGGATTTTCTCCATAGCGAAGATCCTGCACCTTCGCCGCCACGAGACGAAGATGCTGGGGAAAAGAGGCTTTTGTACCGATTTGACCTTCCAGATATCCAGCAATCAGACGGTCATATTCCGCCGTATGCGCAAACGCTTCGGCTGCAAGTTCCTTCCGCAAGGCCAATGGGATTAGACCGTTCTCCCTGAGGCTCTCAATCACCCTGCCGTAGTTTTCCGGATTGACGATAATGGTTACTCTATTGTGATTTTTCGCAGCTGAACGGACCATGGTCGGTCCGCCGATATCAATATTCTCGATCGCTTCTTCGAAGGTAACCCCTTCTTTGGCAATCGTTTCTCTGAAAGGGTAAAGATTTACGCAAACCAAATCAATAAAATCAATTCCGTTTTCCGCGCACTGCGCCCGGTGTTTCTCAGTATCCATTGCCAGGATTCCGCCGTGAATCTTCGGATGCAAGGTTTTTACCCTGCCATCAAGAATTTCCGGAAACCCTGTAATTTCACTGACATAACGAACAGGAATATCCGCTTCTTTCAATGTCTTATACGTACCGCCTGTTGAAATCAGTTCAAACCCCTCGGCAACAAGGCCTTCGGCAAATTCCACAATACCCGTTTTGTCCGAAACACTGATCACTGCCTTTTTCGCCATCATGTCCAACCCCCTATCATCATTTCTCAAAATAACTCCTCAGAACAATACTCAGAATTATCCTATAGAATAATATCCCGGAATAATCCTTGATATCGCCAATACATTAGTGCCATGTCAGCCCTAAATCTTATATATCCTAACGGCATATTTTTCCTAATACTGCGTTCGTTATATGATAATTTTACGCGCGATTATGAGTCTCTGAGGACGATCACTCTTCTTCCCTCTCGTTTTATCTTCCCATTCGCAATCAGTCTGACTGCCTCTGGATATATCGTGTGCTCAACTTTCAGAATTCTTGCAGCCAGCTGGTCGGCATCATCCTCAGCAAAAACCGGCACCGTCTCCTGCAGGATAATCGGTCCGGAATCCATTCCCTCGTCCACAAAATGCACCGTGCAGCCGCTGACTTTAACACCATATTCCACTGCCTGTTTTTGGGGATGTAAGCCCGGAAAAGACGGCAGCAGCGAAGGATGGATGTTCAGAATCGGATATTCGGCCCTGCGGATAAAATCCGAGCTTAACACCTGCATGTAACCGGCCAGAATCAGCAGTTCCGTACCGATGACTTCAAGCCAGTTTAAGATATCCGTTTCCTGAGAGCTATTGTCTGCATAGCTTTCCCTCGGAAAAGTCCGGACCTGAATACCGAATCTTTCTGCCCTAGTCAGGGCCTCTGCGTCTATTTTATTCGAACCTACGCCGACAAATTCTACAGGGAGCTGGCCATCCTGCCATTCGTCCAGCAAGGCTTGCAGGTTGCTGCCACGCCCTGAAGCGAGTACGGCTGCTTTCATCGATAGCTCACTCCTTGACCGGAAATCACACTGCCTATCCTGATCGGCTCTTCGCCGTTTGCAGCCAGAATATCCATGGCCTGCTTTTCATCTTCAGGATGAATGATCAGAACAAACCCGATTCCCATATTAAACGTCCTTAACATTTCCTCATCTTCAACATTGCCAAGCTTCTGCATTAATTCAAATACCGGCGGAACTTGCCACGTGGAAGTGACGATCTCCGTTCCGAGTCCGGACGACAGAACCCTTGGAATATTTTCAGTCAGACCGCCACCGGTAATATGTACCATACCCGGAACAGCAATCTTGTCCAGAAGCGCCAGCACTGACTTTACATAGATTCTGGTCGGGGTGATCAATACTTCCCCGAGCGGTCTCCCGAGTTCGGGGAATACCTTGTCAAGGGGGTATTCCGCAAAAATCTTACGGACCAAAGAAAAGCCGTTGCTGTGCAGTCCGCTGGACTTCAATCCCAGAAGGATATCCCCTTCGCGGATGTCCGAGCCGTCAATCAGCTTGTCCCTGTTCACCGCACCGACAGCGAAGCCAGCAATATCATATTCTTCTTCAGCGTAGAAACCGGGCATCTCAGCAGTCTCTCCGCCAATCAGTGCACAGCCTGCCAGACGGCAGCCTTCGGCCACGCCGCCTACAATGGAAGCAATTCTTTCCGGAACCAGTTTCCCTACCGCAAGATAATCCAGAAAAAACAATGGCTCGGCGCCCTGGACCAGAACATCATTCACGCACATCGCAACAGCGTCCTGGCCGATGGTATCATGCTTATCCAACTGAAAAGCCAGCCGCAATTTTGTTCCGACACCATCCGTACCGGAAACCAGCACGGGATCAGAATATTTTTGCAGATCCAGACTGAACAATCCGCCGAATCCGCCGAGTCCCCCTAAAACTCCGGGCCGCCAGGTTGCAGCTACCGCAGGCTTAATTTTCTCTACAGCTTCATTTCCGGCCTGGATATCCACACCGGCATCTTTATAGGTAATTCCCATGATTACTCCTCCTAACGGCTAGTTTAACACTCCATGTCTTCTTTGGAAAACTTCTTCGGGACAGTGGTCGGATAATCACCGTTAAAACAGGCCAGACAAACTGAATCACTACCCAAAGCCTTTTTCAGCCCTTCCTCCGACAGATAGTACAGGGTGTCCGCCCCGACAAACCTGCGAATTTCATCGATGTTCATTTGATTAGCAATCAATTTTTCCCTTTCGGCCGTATCGATGCCATAATAGCAGGAATACTTCACCGGAGGTGAGCTGATCAGAAGATGAACCTCCTTGGCGCCGCATCCTTTGACCATCTCGACAAGCTTGGAGCTTGTTGTCCCCCTGACAATCGAATCATCGATCATCACAACCCTGCGTCCATGGATGACCTGCTTGTTGGCATTCAGCTTAATCCGGACAGCAACTTCTCTTAACTCCTGCGTGGGCTGAATGAACGTCCGTCCAACATACCTGTTTTTGAGCAGCCCCTCCTCAAAAGGGATACCCAGCGTTTGGGCATAGCCCAGGGCGGCCGGTGTCCCGGAGTCCGGAACCGGAATAATCACATCAGCCTCAATCGGGCATTCTTTCGCCAGCTGAACACCCATTTGCCTCCTGCTTTCCCAGACATTCAGATTATCCAGTGTACTGTCAGGCCGCGCGAAATAAATATATTCAAAAGAGCAGGGGGCAATCCGTTCCTGCGGCGTACCGAAACGGGTATGAAGCCCTGCGTCGTCGATCGTCACGACTTCTCCTGGTTTAACGTCCCTGACAAATTCCGCACCGATCGTATCGAGCGCACAGCTTTCGGAAGCGAAACAGTACCGCTCTCCCAGCCGTCCGATGCACAAGGGCCTCAGGCCATGGGGATCTCTCGCCCCGACAATTTTGTCTTCAGCCATGATCAGCAGTGCGTAGGCTCCCTTGATATCAATCATCGTTTTGATAATCGCATCTTCCAGGCTATGCCTGCGGTAACGCGCAATCATATTTAGAATCACTTCGCTGTCAATGGTTGTCTGAAAGACTGTTCCCTGACTGCCAAGCTCCTGTCTGATTTCTACGGCGTTCGTCAGATTTCCGTTATGCGCCAGCGCCATCATTCCGTTCTGGAAATGAACAACCAGCGGCTGTGCATTCGATAACAGGCTTGAACCCGTCGTTGAATACCGGACATGTCCAATCGCCATCTTCCCTTGCAGTCCTGCGAGTAAATCAGGCGAGAATACCTCAGATACCAAGCCCATTCCTTTTTCTACAACGATTTTTCTTCCATCGGAAACAGCAATCCCCGCACTTTCCTGTCCCCTGTGCTGCAACGCATAAAGGCCATAATAAGTCAGACGGGCAATTTCCTTTTCAGGAGCAAAGATTCCGAAGAGACCACACTCCTCTTTGGGCTTGTCATCCCAGAGCAAATCCACAGTCAAGAACTCCTTTCATCTACTGTATATACTGTCTCTGTCCTCTAGCAGTTATGTTTCCAGCATTGTATTTTTAGCAATCGCTTTAAGCATTTTCTAGAGCGTCCTTCAGACGGGTATAGACTTCGGCATACGCTTCTTCAATCTTGCCAAGATCCCGGCGGAAACGGTCCTTGTCCAGCTTTTCTCCGGTATCTTTGTCCCAGAAGCGGCAAGTGTCCGGAGAAATCTCATCTCCGAGCATGACTTTGCCGTCAATCAGACCGAACTCCAGCTTATAGTCAACCAGGTCAATCCCGGCCTTGGCAACAATTTTGGTCATAAGCTCATTGACCTTCAAAGCAATTTCCTTCATTTTGTTGATTTGTTCGATCGTTGCCCATCCCATCGCAAGCGCATGGGTTTCATTGACCATCGGATCACCGAGCGCGTCGTCCTTATAATAAAGCTCAAGCACAGGCGAAGCCAGGGAATAGCCCTCTTCTTTGCCAACCTTCTTTACGAGACTGCCGGCAACAATATTGCGGACAACAATTTCCAGCGGAACCATCTGCAGGCGCCGGACAATTTGTTCCCTGTCACTTAAAAGCTCAACAAAATGTGTATCGACGCCATTCTTTTGAAGATAGGAAAACATCATCGCGGACATCTTGTTGTTGATAATCCCTTTGTCAACAATGGTACCCTTTTTTATCCCGTTAAAGGCAGTTGCATCATCTTTGTACTCGACCCAGAAAACATTTTTGTCATTCGTATCATAGATTTTTTTGGCTTTGCCTTCATACAGCATTGCGAGCTTTTCCATATCATAACCCTCCAGTAATAATGTCTAAATTTACATCCATATTCAATTTTCATCGTTTAATAAACCGTTCGAGTTTAAGGCTACCTATAACAATGTGATTTAAATAGGTAATTTCCAAAAAGTTGATATTATGTTTATTATTTCAGTAGTCCGACTCTGCGGAAAATATAGTCAATGTTTTTCGTATGATACTCATAATCAAACAGCGCATCAACTTCTTCTTTGGTTAGGAACTGCATGATCTCAGCATCCTGAAGCACATAATCCTTAAACGGCACCTTGGTATCCCAGGCTCTCATTGCATTTTTCTGTACCAGCGCGTAGGATGTTTCCCTGCTCATGCCCTTATCGACCAGCGACAGCATAACCCTTTGGGAGAAGATCAGACCATAGACCTTTTCAATATTTGTCATCATCTGTTCCGGGGACACTCTTAATCCTTCCAAAGTCTGAATCATCTTATGCAGCATATAATCCAGCGCAATGGTGCTGTCAGGAAGGATCACGCGTTCAGCTGAGGAATGGGATATATCTCTTTCATGCCAGAGTGCGACATTTTCAAAAGCGACCTGGGCATTCCCGCGGATTAGGCGGGCCATTCCGCAAATTCTTTCCGAAATAACCGGATTTTTCTTATGCGGCATCGCTGAAGAGCCTTTTTGTCCCTTACCAAAAGGTTCTTCGACCTCATGGACGTCCGTCCGCTGCAGATTACGAATTTCCGTGGCAATCTTATCAAGTGAAGAAGCGATTCCGGCCAACACGCCTACATAGAATGCATGCCTGTCCCTCTGGATAATCTGGGTTGACACTGGAGCCGGCTTTAAGCCCAGGCTCTCACAGACCCATTCTTCCACGGCAGGATCAACGTTCGCAAACGTGCCGACTGCACCCGAAATCTGGCCTACCCGAATCTCTTCGCGCGCATATTTCAGCCGCTCCCTCTGCCGTTTCATTTCGTCATACCAGAGTGCGAATTTCAGGCCGAATGTAATCGGTTCGGCATGAATCCCGTGCGATCTTCCCATTTGCAGCGTATCTTTGTATTCGAGGGCTTTTCTGCCCAAAACATCAATCAGCTTATCCATCTTCTCGAGCAGGATATCGGAAGCCTCAACCAGCTGCAGCGAGAGCGATGTATCCAGTACATCGGAAGAGGTCAGTCCGAGATGTATATATTTGGCTTCATCGCCGACGTTCTCAGCGACATTGGTCAAAAAGGCCAATACGTCGTGCTGGGTGACTTCTTCAATTTCCTTGACCCTGTCCCAGGAAAAAGCGGCCTTCTGACGGATTACTTCGACAGCCTCTTGCGGGATCTTTCCTTTTTTCGCCCATCCTTCGCAGGCTGCAATTTCTATCTTCAGCCAGAGCGTTAGACGGTATTCATCTTGCCATAGTCTCCCCATAGCGGGAAGCGTGTACCTTTCTATCACAGAAATTCTCCTTTATTTAAATATTTTCTAAGCTTTCAGTTTATCCTGAAGTGCACTGTCCTTGGCTTCAACATCTGCCGCCATTTTTTGTCTAAAAGCTTTCAGCTGGTTCTGCAGTTCCAGATCAGCGATCGCCAGCATTTCTACAGCCAAGAGCGCTGCGTTGCGGGCACCGTTGATCCCGACCGTGGCGACCGGGATACCGGGAGGCATTTGCACAATCGCATAAAGCGCATCTACACCCTCCAAAGCACCACTCTTGATCGGGATACCAATAACAGGGAGCGTCGTGGCTCCGGCGATCACACCTGGAAGATGCGCAGCCATACCGGCCCCGGCGATGATCACTTTTCCTCCCTGTTTCTCAAAACTTTCCACCCATTCCACGGTTCTTTTCAGCGTACGGTGAGCAGAAGATATTTTCATTTCAAAGGGTACTGAGAATTGCTGCAGGATTTTTGCTGCTTCTTCCATGATGGAAAAATCAGAATCACTACCCATGATTACACCAACAGAGATCATTCGTTATTTCCTCCTTTAAATGCTTTTCCTTATTTGTGAGCAGAAATAATCACAAATTCACCATATTATCTGCAATAAATTCTAAACATATTTTACCCGACAACAAATACAGGGTCAATCAGAATCCGAACATTATTTTGTTTTTTTGTTCTAATGTTCGGAATATGACCAATAATAAGGAGACCTCCCACAGCAAAGCTACGAAAGGTCTCCTTATCGGTTCATACATTTAGGCCTTGGATATCCATATTCTTGCCGCCTTCGTTCCAATTTTCGTAGAGGAATAATACTTCATCAATGATCCACAATGCTGGTGATCATCGTAGATAAATGCTTGGATAAATCCAGGTCGTCCGGATTGTCCAGGGCTTGATTGCCTTGAGTGATTACCCTGACCACCGGTCTTGTTGGCAAAATAGGGTTTTGTTTGATAACAACACCGCGCAAACCATTGCTAAGCTCTATACCTGTTCCTGTCGGATACGGCGCCACAGACTGAGCAAAAATGCGGACAATTTCAGGGTCAAACTGCAGCCCTGAATGAACAATGATATATTCGTATGCCAGATAAGGCGGCATTGCATCGCGATAAGGGCGCTTGCTGGTCAAGGCCTCATACACGTCGGCGACAGAGGCGATCCTAGCGTATTCATGAATTTCATTCTCTCTTAGTTCCCTGGGGTAGCCCCCGCCCTTCCATTTCTCATGATGCTGCAGCGCAACATGGGCAGACAGGATGCTGAAATCGCGATTGCCGCGGATATATTCATAACCATGCAACGGATGGGTCTTAATCTGCTCAAATTCTTCTTTTTCCAATTTACCTTTTTTGTTTAGAATTTCTTTCGATATTTTTGTTTTTCCGATGTCATGCATCAGAACTCCCATCCCAAGCTCCAAAAGCTGGTTTTGTGTAAAACCTTTGCCGATTCCGAGCATCAAAGCCAGGACTGTGGTGTTGATCGAATGATGATACGTATATTCGTCGTAGCCGTTAATATCAGTCAGATTACTAAGGATATCAAAACTGTGCAACAAATCCTGAACTAGATTCAGAACCGCAAAACGGACTGAATCCGCATCTATCTCTGCCTCCGGATGTTTCTCCAGTTCATCGGTAACTCCCCGAACCGCATTATATGCAATCTCTTTGGTCTTGTCCATAATGGCATAACCGATTTCAACATCTTGAAACCGTTCATCTTGAATGAATACCATATCGTAGCCGATATCTTTAAGCTTTGCTAAATAGTTCTTATTGAGCTCGACTCCTTTACCGAGAAGTATCCTGCCGTAGGAGTTTCTTATCGGTCTGGCCAGCACAGATCCTTCCTGAACGTATTTGATATTGACTAACCTCATGTGAACTCCTTGTTATCAAGATTAAAGGTACTTTGACTGGTGTAATTATACCATTAAAATGCCATAATTTATATTGCATTTAAGCGGTTTATAACGATTTTTATCATTTCCTCAATTTTATAAAGAAATATAAGACACTGATGTCCTCAGACTCTTCTGATCCGAATTGTTCTTTAATTGTTGCGTCCCCTCCGGAAGTAGTATCAACACTTGCCGAAGAAATGCCTATACCTAGAAAAAAGCTGCTGCAGACATCGGATCCTTGTCTGCAGCAGCTTTTTTTGTTATTCAGATATTTTTTTGATCACATATCCATTTTATTCTCAAGCAAATAGGCGGAAACACAGAAGAAAATGGCACCCAGCACCACCTGAATTAAAATTTGAATTAAAAGAAACGTATAGCTTGGCACCCCTGGACTGATCATCGAATTGGCACTAAATATATCCGTTGTCAGCGTATTTGTTATGGCACTGTCAACCCAGGCTAACAGCATAAAGATGATGAAGCTGATCAAACCGCCGAATTTTTTCTCAGCAAGGATACTCTTGCGAATGGATATGGCGGCATAGACCATTAAAAACAAGCCCACAATCGATACAAACATCATCAACAGACTCACTGCAAAATAAGAAGTCAGATTAATCCCTTCCAGATGGACTTGACTGATGATGTTAGAAAAGAGATCACTTCCGACCAAAGCCCGAAGAGGTTCTCCGTAAAACCCCATAAAATTGCCTGCAAGCAGCAGAATATAGACCAGTAGAAACAGTAATCCTTCCAATATTGCAGTAATAACCTTGCTCCCAAGGATTTTGTAACCACTGTTCGGTGTCAGCATAAACATATATCCTGTCTTATGATCTAGATCGCGGCTGTACATCATAATCACATCAATAATATACAGCACAAAAAAGATACCAAGTATTCCCGAAAAAAATGCCCCCAGCACGATCATCTGTTCTTCGGTTGTATGCATACCAATTTGTAGCTTCACCAAAACAAATGCATTCAGGATCAGGACGATGGCCATAAAAATGCCCAGGCCCCTCCATTTTCGGATAAATTCATATTTTATCAGATTAGCCATGGTAAACCTCCTTATACAGTGCCTCAATCGAGCAGGATTTCTCCAGTCTGAATTTTTCCGCATCACCAGCCAGGACGACCGTTCCGCGATCCAGGAAAATTACTTCATCCAGAATCGTTTCCAATTCACTGACCAGATGGCTCGAAATAATCACTGCACAGTCATCGCGGAAAGCACCCATAATCATCTTTACAATTTTTTCCCTGGAAATCGGGTCAATCCCATTCAGCGGTTCGTCCAGAAGATAAAGCCTGGCCTTCCGGGCCATCGTTACGGCCAGTTTGAGCCTGGCTTTCATGCCCGTGGATAAACTGCTGACTTTCATATTTTCCTGTAATTCCATGAACGTTAAATATTCCAGTGCTTTATTTTGATCAAAGTCCTCATACATGTCTGTGTAAAAACTGAGGATCCCGTCAATTTTCATCCAGCCGAACAGAAAATCATCCGTTGGCATAAAAGCCGTGAGTTTTTTGGTTTCTGCCCCGATGGGATAACCCATAACCGTCATTCTGCCGGAAGTTGGCTTAAAAAGCCCTGCGGCAATCTTGAAAAAGGTGGTTTTCCCACTGCCGTTAGGACCGAGCAGCCCGTACACTTTGCCCTCTTCAATCTGCAGATCCAGGTCGTGCAGTGCCTTGTTCCGGAAAAATCCTTTGCTGACATTTTCAGCAACTAATACAGATGTCATTGAACAGCCTCCTTATCCAGCCTGCTTTTTATCAGCGCAATCATGTCGTTAAAATTAAATCCCAATTCCATCATTCCTTCAATAAAGTTTCTGACGATATCCTCTGCCATTTCTTTCTTCATAATCTCCACCTTCTCCTCCGATTCTGTAATAAAAGTTCCTACTCCTCGTTTGGTAAAGGTCACTCCTTCCCGTTCCAGTTCATTGAAGACCCTTACCATGGTATTGGGATTCACCTTCAGGTTTTGGGCATACTCCCTTGATGACAGCAGTTTTTCGCCTAAATTCATTTTTCCTAGAATTATGTCTTTCTTAATCAAATTCATAATCTGAATGTAAATCGGCGCAGTATTATCAAAATTCATTATGTCACCCCTTTAACATCGTACTAGTTAACTATATAAATAGTACACTAGTACAGTGTTGAAGTCAAGTAAATCAGATTTACCCTTTTCAAAGCAAAGTTTTTGCCCAAACCAGAACCTCCTCAGAACTTCTAGCGACCCATACATGATGGGAACAGAGTAAACTTTGCCGGTTACAGCCAGGAGGCATTTAAGCTAAACACAGGAGGAATTAGTAATTACTAAAATATATTTCTTGCCCTCGATCCAAAATAAGTCTAGGATAATAATAAATAGTTGCTATCTTATTAAAATCTTATTGGAAGACTCTTTCGGGAGGAGATAAACATGGGAAAAATGATGAATGATCATTATATTTTGCCCCAAAATTTTTATCCGATGTTGAAATTGCGTGATTACCTTCATTTGGGAATCATCCGTCATTATCGCAAAGGGGAATCCATCGTCTTCCTTGGAGAAACCATTGATAGTATCATCTTAGTACTTTCGGGAAAATTGGGTATCAGCTTCATGCATGAGAATGGAAAGCAAAAATTTATGTATCATGCGGATCCGTACACTTTCATAGATGAAGCCCTTGGCATATTTACAAGCTCTTATGTTCATGTTGTTTCGGAGGAAGATAGCAGCGTCTGTTTTTTTGAAAAATTTCAATTTCTTATGCTCCTTCATGAGAACAAAGAATTGCTTTTAGAATATATTACGTGTTTTTCATCCAAACGTTGTTATTTCATGCATGAGGCTAGTGAGGCGGTTCTTTATAAGCCATCCGTCAGGATTTTACGATTCTTTTATTTACTCTGCAATACACAAGGGAAACTGGTTGATAATGTTTATGAAATCGATGTGAAAATATCTCAAAGGGCAATTTCCGAAATAACAGGGGTTCACTTTATAACGGTCAATAAAATCTTAAGATATCTAAAAAAAGAAAACATTTTAAATAAAACAAGGAATAAGATTATTATATATGACTTACCACAACTAAAAGCTTTGATTGAGGATTGGATGAATCATTAAATACCGCCGAAAGGCGGTTTATTTTTTTCTTCATAAAAAAAATGTTCCACCCAATACGCAATGTAATCCGGGACTTATAACCGATAATGTAATGACCAATACAATAATCTTATAAAACAGGCAGCAAAATTTAAGGAGGTGAGAATGATGAGTACATTCTTAATTTTTTTAGCGGGGATTCTTTTTTTGGCCGGTATCCTTTTTATCAAGCCGCGTGCCAAAAAAGAGAAAAATTGGCAGACCGCGCTGGTTTGGGCATTATATGTAATTTGGTTTTTAATCACATGCATGGGGATTTCATTTGTTTACATTAATGCCAGCGTAGGACATGTCAAGGCAACAAGCACAGCGATTTTCCTGTTCGGAGGAATCTCAGTGATATTGGCCGTTGTTTTGGCCCGCATATTAGGTTTTATCGGCGCAAAAAGCAAGGCAAAAGAGTCAATTCAGGCTTAAAAGGAGGAGAACTGATGTCGGAGATTTCAAAAAATGGGGAAAAAGAAACCAAGCCGCAATATCAAGTGAGCCGCCGCGGTTTTCTTAAAACGGGGGCAGCTGCTGCCGCCATGAGTGTCATGGGGGCAATCGCAGCCCCGTCCAAGGTGGCAAACGCGGCTATTCATGACCTAAGCTATACACCTGCCAAAGGACAATGGTCGAAATTACGCCCTGTAAACCATTATGGTGGTGCCACGGTTCACTTTGTAGAAAATAACGATCAGTGGTTGGGAACAAGCAAAATTGTTGGGCCGATCAAAAAATCGGGAGAATTTAATTCGGGTTTCGGGCTTGCTACCAGAGGTCTACTGGGTGATAAGGCGAGATTCGGACTCCTTAGTCAGGGCGAAAGAAGTCCTTTAACGGGTGGCATAATGCAGGCTCTTGGGATGATTAGTGGAGATGAGACTGTCATGGGCACGCCGAGAAAAGATAAACTTCCTATTCCCGACCCCGAACAAATGTCCCAGCATATCAAAGATCTCGCTTATTATCTCAGGGCAGATGATGTTGGTATAGGCCAAATGCCTTCATACGGTTATTACGGCACGAAGTGTATGCCTCCCATAACTGTAATAGCTGCCGGTATCCTTCCGCCACAAACGCCGATCGCAGAAGTACCAAATACAGAACCGGAGTACCCCTATGTCATTACTGTCGCGGTTGAACAGCATTTGGAAACCTATTTGGCATCGACTGGGTATGACGGAATATCTGTAAGCCAGTCAATGCGTTGTTATCATGCCACAGCTAATATTGCCGTCATTATGGCGCGATATATTCGAAATATAGGCTATAATGCGAGAGCCCATCATTTTGGCAATTATGGTCTTGCCGTTCCTCCGGCACTTATAGCTTCCGGACTGGGTGAACATACCCGTACCGGAGACTGTGTTGCTCATCCCAGAATGGGATTCCGCAACAAATGTGCTGCGGTTACCACCGATTTGCCTTTGGTTGCCGATAAACCCATTGATTTTGGAATGTTGGATTTTTGCAGGGTTTGCATGAAATGTGCTGTTGAATGTCCTTCTAAAGCTATCAGCCCAGATAAAGAGCCAGTGGAAATGAACGGCTACCTGCGGTGGAACAGCGACTACAAAAAATGTGCCGTATTCCGTTGCAGTAATGAGGAAGGCGTCAACTGCGGCAGGTGTATGAAAGTCTGTCCATGGAATTCCAAAGAAAACTCCTGGTTCCATGAAGCAGGCCTGTGGATAGGCAGTAAAGGAGAAACTGCTTCAACAATGCTGAAAGCCATTGATGATATGTTCGGCTACGGGACTGAAATTGTTGATAAATACAAATGGTGGCTGGAATGGCCAGAGCTTCATAAAATTAATATACCAAGCTAGAAAGTATAGTTTAACTGCATAATAAAAATTATTGCGACGTATTCCTTCATACGCCGCAATAATTTTTGTTTATTAACATATACCTTGGCCAAAATATTATTTTCTTGGAACATTTTCCATCAGAACCGAAAGTTCAGAATAAAAATCATATTTCAAAGTTCCAATAACAATACTAGTAATATCTACAGACAATAATGCAAGCATACGGAGGTTTTATGAAGGGGTTAAAAGATGCCATAGATTCTTTTAAAGAAGATTTGATTCAGTCTGTGCAAGACTGCATTCGGATTAAAAGTGTCTCTAGCGATCGGGATGGTACCCAAAGAGCCTTGGAATATTACCTTGCCCTGGCTCATAGCATGGGATTCTCGGCACATAACGTAGAAAATCTGGGTGGAGTAATCGAATATGGAGAAGGGGAAAAAACCTACGGGATGATTGTTCATCTTGATACTGTCCCTGAGGGAAGCGGCTGGAAATCCCCCCCTTTCGGAGGTCTGATTCAGGAAGGAAAAATTTATGGTCGGGGCGCAATCGATGACAAAGGGCCGGCGCTCTCAGCCCTCTATGCTTTAAAAGCCTTAAAGGATTCCGGATCAGGAATTAGCTCTGAATGTAAGGTTCAGATTATTATTGGGATTGATGAAGAGGGTATCTGGCATACAACGCCCAAATTATTGAAAAAAATTAAAGAACCTGATTTTTCTTTTGTTCCCGATTCGAAATTCCCGGTTGTAATTGCCGAGAAGGGCCTGGTCTGGCTGGAAATCAAGAAAACATTAAGTCTGGAATCCTCCGGCTATAGTGGGATTACGATTGAAACCATGCAAGGGGGAGGACAGTCCCTTAATATTGTTCCTGATTACTGCGAAGCTACACTCAGATTGAATGATGACCAAAAAATACAGATCAAAAAGGAACTCAGGCTATTCCAAGAACAAACAGGATATGATATCTCTCTTGAAAAAAATGCTTCTGTTTGCAAACTTATATCCAAGGGAAAATCCGCCCATGCCTTTATCTGCAATGAAGGACGAAATGCCATTTCCCAGCTCATTATGTTTTTAAGTCTGCTGGAGCTTGAAGGCGGGCAAAAGGAGTTCATCCAAGCCTATGCCCAAAGCATGGCAATGGAATATTATGGTGAATCCCTGGGCCTCAGTCTTGAAGATCAACTGACTGGTAAACTTACTGTTAACCCCGGGTATATCCTGATTGACGAGAAGAACATTATCCTGAAGGTGGATATTCGTTTCCCGGCCAAGGAGCGGCTTGACATAATCAAACCCAAAATCGAGAGAGCCTTTAGCGTTTTCCAGGGAAACCTTACAATCATCGATTCACTGGAATCTTTGAGTTTCCCGGAAGATGATCCCAATATTCGCAGACTCATACAGGTCTATCAGGATTTTACCGGAGACACTGAAACAAAACCTCTGGGAATGGGCGGAACCACTTTTTCCAAAGCTTTCAAACGCGCAGTTGCCTTTGGTCCGACTTTTCCCGGGATGCCTAAAGTTGAGCACCAGCCTGATGAATATATGGAGATTGAACATCTGATCAAGTGCACTGAGATCTACGCCCTAGCACTTCAATCACTTGTCAGAAACGAATAAGCGTTACCTTCTTATTCGTTGCCGTTAGCTCGATTTAACAGGATAGCGTTCCCCGATAATCGATGATGACTTCACTGTACGGCACCGAAATGCCAGCCTGGACCATGGCTGTTTTTACAGCCCGTACAATCCCGGAACAACATGGTACATCCATTCGGACCACCTTGATACTCTGCGGATGATTGATTCTGATGATCTCCGCGATCTTTTCCGTGTAATAATCATTGTCATCGAGTTTGGGACAGCCGATCAGCGTGATTCTGTCCTTCATGAACTTCTCATGGAAAGAAGCATAGGCATAGGCAGTACAGTCTGCCGCAACCAGCAGATCAGCATTTTGCAGGTAAGAAGCCTGCGGGTTAATCAAATTCAGTTGAATCGGCCATTGCCTGAGTTCCGACGGGCGTTCAGCCCCGATATCTCCGGAATCCTGTTTTTCCCCTGCAGGCGTTTTTTTGATCATTGCGGCTATGGTGCCCGGGCAAGAGCAACCCGGTTTTTCTTTTTTCTGGGCGAGCTTGGCTTTGACCAGCTCTTCGTTATAGCCTGTGGCTTCTCTTTCGATAATCTGAATTGCACCTGTCGGACATCCCGGCAGGCAGTCACCAAGCCCGTCACAATATGCATCACTGACCAAAATGGCTTTGCCATTAATCAGCTGCAGCGCACCTTCATGACAGGCGTTTACACATAACCCGCAGCCGTTGCATTTTTCCTGATCGATTTCTATAATCTTTCTGATCATATTTATCACCTTTTCCTTGATCTTCGTCATTTTGATATCTCTACTATAGCGCAATGATCATGGAAAAATCGGTAACCTCCGTTACGACGCATTGGAACAAAATTGATAATACCAAACAAAAAATAAGCAATATGTTTTGTGTCTATTTTTTCTTGATTTCTTCGTAGCGGCGGAACCATTCAGGAAATGCTTTTTTGAATTGGACAGGCTTAAAATTGTCTTTCCGGACCAGAATATGTTTCGTGTGTCCTTCGGCGCAGACTTCACCGCTGTCATTAACAACCTTGTAGCCGTATACCGTCCATAAACCCTGATTTTCTTCGACCCAGGTTTTCACGAACACACGATCACCGTAGTGTACCGCTTTTTTATAGGTTACTTCGACTTGATAGACCGGAGCATAATACCCGGCTTCTTCCATATCCAGATAATGATATCCGGCATCTTCGACCAGCTGGCATCTTCCGAGTTCAAACCATTTCAGATAATTGGCGTGGTAGATTACGCCCATCATATCGGTATCGGCATAACTTACCTGGATTTCTTTTGTCGAGATCAAATATGGTTCCATTTCTTACTCCTATTCTCAATTTTTCATATTTGACAGCTAATCATTAGCTATCTGTTATTTACTTTTCTTTTTAGCCTCCAGCATTTCAACCGCCTTGAATCCGATTCCTTTCTAGTTTCCACTTTCTTGGCATTGGTTTCTTGGCATTGGTGATCTCTAAAATTTTTGATTAATCAGTTTGCGGAAAAACAGGAAATATTTTCTTTCGGCTGCGTCATAATCGCTGCCTTATTACAGTCTATTTTAGCAAGAAAACGCATACAGATCAAAATGTTGTGAAAGGATGGTTGGAAAAATGAAACGTCATCGCTGGTTAATACTTCCTCTGGTTTTTGTTTTGATCTTCCAGCTGCCGGTACCGCTTTTGGGCGCTGATACCGTAACGCCTCAGACAGGTTCGGCGGAAACAAAAATCTCCCTGGAACAAGCCCTGCAGATTGTCAAACAAAATTTTGAAATTTCTAAAGAGCTGACCGAGTTCACTTCAAGCTTCAGCAATTATCAGTCCCGTCAGGTTTGGTCGCTGGACTGGAACACTTCCGGCAGCTCCGGCGGTAATTTTTCAGCCCAGGTCGACGCTGTCAGCGGAGAAATTCTGTCCATATATTCCTGGCAGTCTGTCCAGGGCAATCAGGCCTATACACTTCCGCGGATAACCCCGGAACAGGCCAGACAAGTCGCGGAAGCTACTGTCCAAAAATTAACCGGGACGAAATATGCCAAATTGAAATTCCTCGAGAATAAGGCGATTGTTCCGATCAATCTCTATGGCGAGACCATTTACAGCTACAATTGGCAGCGGTTTGAAAACGGCATCCCGTTTCAGGGCAACCTGGTCAGTGTACAGGTGAGTGCTTCGAGCGGCAAGGTCACTGCTTATAACATCATCTGGAATGATTTTAAGATCCCTGAAGTGAATAATATCATCAATGCCGGGCAAGCAACTGAATACTTTAATACCGCTAAACTTTTGGAACTGCAATACTTTCTGGCACCGGCTTATAAGCCATTGACCACAGCACAAAATAGTGAGAAAGTCCAGCTGGTTTATACCCTGAAAAACGGTGGAACAATCGATGCATTCACCGGAAAACCCTTGGTCCTGAACTCCGGTCAATGGCTGTTTACGAATGACCGGGCGCTGGGTGGACTTGGCTCGGCTGAAAGCGCAGCCAAATCCGTTCCTTTAACGCCGCAGGAACAAAAGGAAATCGCCGAAAATGCGAAGCTTTTAACCAGGGAAAAAGCGATTGAGGCCGTCAAGCAGTGGGTAGAAATCCCTTCGAACGTTACGTTGAAAAGCATCAATCTTTACCAGGACTACAGTCTACGCGGCGGAAAGGTATGGTCCTTTGAATGGGGAACCCCAAGCGGGTCCGGAGCCCAAACGATTAATTCCAGGGTCAATGCAGCCAGCGGCGAATTAATCTCTTTCTCTGTTTACTCCTCTTCCGCAAACACCGACGGAAGCCTGAATGCGATTACAAGCGAACAGGCCCAGACCATTGCGCTGGATTTTATCAGAAAAATCCAGCCGGCCAAATCTCAGCAGGTTAAACTCAATACGGACAACACAGCTGATTTCGTCAAATCAGCAGAATTCACCAGCATCACGTTCAACTATGAACGGATCGTCAACGGCATTCTGTTCCCTTCCAATAACATCAGCATTACTGTTGACTTGCAGACGAAGAAAATCACTTCTTATTATCTGAATTGGTGGAATCTCGATTTCCCGCAATTGTCGGAAGCAATGTCTCCAGCCAAAGTCCAGGAAATACTCTTCCAGGCTAGACCTATGCAATTGACCTATGTTCTGTTGTACGATCAAGGAGAAGCCAAGGAAGTCCGGCTTGTCTATCAGCCCTCCTCAGAAAGCAGTCAAACCTCCGGCCTGATAGATGCCAGAACCGGATCATTTTTGGATTTCCAGGGAAATTCCTTAAAAGATCAGCCTCAGACTCATATCTTCACAGATATTGCCGGAAACACTGCGGAAAAAGAAATCACCGTGCTGGGGATGGCTGGATTATTCGGTGAATACGGAAGCCAGTTCCGGCCGACCGAAAATATCACTGCCAGTGCCTTCCTGCGGGCTCTTTACACAATAAAAAACGGCTCGGAGAACAATCTTCCCGATACCGATGTCATAAAAAAAGCTAAAGAAGAAGGATGGATTCAGGATAACCTGGCCCGTCCCAAATCGTTACCAAAGAACTGTGCAGCCAAATCATCGTCCGCTTCCTCGGGCTCGAAAAGATTGCCGCGCTGAACCCAATGTTCCAGACTTCCTTCGATGATGTCCCGGTTGAAGAGCGCGGATACGCTTCACTCGCCACGGGTCTCGGCATTCTGAAAGCGGACAACAACAAATTTTATCCGCTTCAGCCTATGACCCGCGCTGATACAGCTTACGCCCTGATCAGAGCGTTTGAAACCGGGTTCAAATCTTAATTTCGTACAAAATTGTAAGGAAATCCCTACAAGGCCCACAGGCAAGACTAAGACTAATAATAAACAGTGAAAATGTAGCCGAGCGCTATCCCAAGAACGGCCAGTGTGAATCCACCAAATCTGAATCCTGTTTTAATTAGCGGGATTCTTTTTTGATTTCTGACTAAAAAATCTTCATTTTCTTTTTTCAGTACTTCCATCATTTTTTTCGGCTGCATAAAAGCAAAGAAGCCAAGGATTACATACGCGCCGAATCCCGCATAGACAAGGATGTCCAGATCCACATTGCAGCCAACTAAGAATGCTATCAAACTCAATATAACCAAAGTTAAGAAAACTTTCTCAAATAGGGTTGTCGATCTTTCAAAAAGAGGTTTCACCTTTATTATCCCACCTGCTGCAGTTGTATTGTATAAGTACTCATCTATTATAAAACAAGTCCGCGGGAAATTGTGCAGGTAAATAAAGACAATCCCATGCTTGCTTTCAGCGTCTGTTCATCGCATAATAATAGTTAAGACAAACAGTACGTTTCCATCTTTCTAAAAACAAGCTTACCGGGGTGATCGTATGAAAATTGATGCTCAAAATGAACTGCTGCAGCTGCAGCTTCAAAATATGGTCCAGGCCCTGGAAGGCACTTCTGAAAACTCCGAAGCTTTTCAGATGGTTTATAAAATGCTGTTGGAGACCATGCAGCAAGACAGCAATGTCACATCGGATCTGTCAAGTCAGATGGATCAAACGGATCCTTCCAACACGTCTGACCAGATGCAAATGCTCTATCTCTATAACCTTATCAATCTGCAGAATTCACTGCTCAACACAGGAGACGGAACCGAAAGCCTGACCAGAACCGGGGACTTCCTAGGAACAAATAACATGCCCTCATCCGGGCAGATATACAACAGTGCTTACAGTGCTTACAACATGAATAACATGAACAACACGAATAATACAGACAGCTCTTTCGACGCGTCTTCGATTGATGCTTCAATTAAAGCTGCGATTACGGGAGCTTCGGAAAAATACGGTGTGGAAAAATCTTTGATCTCAGCCGTCATTCGTCAGGAATCATCCTTTAACCCGAACGCGGTCTCTTCAGCAGGCGCAATCGGGCTCATGCAGATGATGCCGGCAACAGCCTCAGGGCTGGGCGTAACCGACCCCTTTAATATTGAACAGAATGTTGACGGTGGAACGCGTTATTTACGGCAGCTGATCGACCGTTACGGATCTACGGAGATGGCTCTGGCTGCCTATAATGCTGGATCAGGAACAATCCGGGCCAGAGGCGTCCAGGGGCTGGAGGATCTTGTGAAAATGCCTGCCGAAACAAGAAATTTTGTTCAAAACGTTATGAGTTACTACACAGGTAGAAGCGCCTAAGAGAAGCGGGACATCTCAGCTTTTTCTAATATCAGCAGGCTTTACCTTTGGTGGAATCAATTCCTGCCAAACTGTTCGGCTTCGAGGACCGTGGGGCATCGAACCCGGCGTCCGGGTAAGGTAACAATTATTTGAACAAAGAAACATACCAAAAGAACGTATTGAAAGAGGCTGCCACTTATTCTGGCAGCCCCTAAATCTTTATTCAAACAAATTGAAAAATGAAGCGATCTTGACATTCTCAATTGATAGTATCCAAGGCAAAGATAAAGGTTACTTATCTCCTTCTTCGGGTACAATGCATAGGAATGAAAATTCTTTCCCGGAGTCATTCTGAAATTGATGGAGCGCACCTCCGGGAACATAGGCATACGCGCCTTCCTTCAGGGCATAATCATGACCGTCTAAATGCAGTGTACCTTCGCCTGAAGCAATATAATTAATATGGGGCCAATCATGCGTATGTCTGGGTGTAAAGCCCCCTGGTTCAAGCGTAAAGAGCCGCATCGTCCAGCCCTCCCAGCCTTCTTTGGGAGATACCAGTACTTTTTTGATGGCACCCTGTATTCCTGCTCCCTGCATAGGGACCCCTGCCAATTCGTTCACATGTCCGACGATCATCGTTTCGCCTCCGATCTGATTTCTCTGTTTTATTAACTGAATATCGAGTTTACTCCGGTGATCGACTTATCGGGTTAGTCTGGGGTAATTAAGAATTAATGGATCCCTGAAACAACTTGATATTCAGTTTTATTATTTATTTTATTATTTTTACCTGTCTTGTTTATCCAACGGATAGTTTCCGAGCATCTGGAAGTAAGCGCTTTCTTTCTCGATCCCCTCAACGGCTTTCTTGACCACACGATTATTCAGATTACCCTCGAAATCAATATAGAAGAGATATTCCCAGGTCTTATCCGTCATCGGACGAGATTCAATCTTCATCATATTCAGCCCATTGCGGGCAAAATGACTGAGAACCCTGTACAATGAACCGGGTTCATGGGAAATGGCGACAACGAGACTGATCTTGTTACACGCACTTCTAAGCTCAGGTTTTCTGCCGATAATGATAAACCGGGTAAAGTTCGCCGGGTTATTATTGATTTTTTCAGCCAGAATGTCCAGACCATAGAGCTCTGCCGCTCGCCTGCTTGCAATGGATGCCAGGGCTTTCGAACCTGCATCGGCGACTTTCTTGGCACTTACCGCGGTATTGCTGCAGGTCGCCTGGCTCCATTCGGGATGTTTTCTTAAAAAATTACTGGACTGCTGAAAACCCTGGGTATGGGAGCATACTTCCCTGATATCTTCGAGTTTTGTTCCTTTAACCGCCAACAGGTTATGATCGATCTGGATACATTTTTCACCAACGATATAAAAGCCGAACCGGCAAAGCAGGTCGTAGACGTCGGCAATACCGCCGGTAAAAGAATTCTCCAGCGGAAGAACCCCGTAATCAATCTCTTCTGCAGCCAACGCCTGAAACACATCTTCAAAGTTCACATAATTCTTGGTATTCTTGCCTTCCCCGAAATATTCCTTAAGCGCCTGCTCACTATAGGAACCCGGAATTCCTTGAAACCCGATCACATTTCCGGAAACACATTTTCCCGGTTCTTCAATTTTCGACTCCTCTTCAATTTCCGGAATGACCTGCCAGGAACCTGTTTCTGGCCTGAAAAAGCGTTCGGCCTGAACACCTTTGCTAATACTCATGACGGCTTTGAGGAATTCTTCTGCTGTCTTAGCCAGATCCTTGTTTTTGACCTGCTCAATTTTTTGCAGGACTTTATTCTCCCTGGATTCATCCAAAATATTGATGCTGTTCAAAATCTTATATTCGGCTACCTCAATGACGGTCTCCATTCTTGCTTCAAAAAGGCGAAGCAGCTCGGTATCGATTTCATCTATCTTAGACCTGAGGTCCTGCAGTCTCCGATTTTCTAGTTCATCCACGTTACCCCATCCTTTTCTATCATCAAGTCCAATAAGGCCAGTGCAGCGGCGCTTTCTACCACAGGAACCGCCCGGGGGACGATGCAAGGGTCGTGTCTCCCCTGAACCGTAATTTGCGTCTCTTCCCTGGAGGCCATATTCACCGTCTGCTGCACTTTGCCAATCGAAGGTGTCGGTTTCACGGCAGCCCGGAATAGCAAAGGCATTCCATTCGTGATCCCTCCAAGAATTCCGCCATTGTGATTGGAAAGCGTCACTACTTTATCATCTGCGAGAGCATACGGATCATTGGCTTCGGATCCTTTCATCTGCGTAATTGCAAACCCAGTACCGAATTCGACTCCCTTCACCGCCGGAACAGCAAACAGCAGATGGGCAATTTTACTTTCAGCTGAGTCAAAGAATGGTGACCCCAAACCGGCGGGCAAACCGACTACGGCAGTTTCAATCACACCGCCGACAGAGTCCTCTTTAGCTTTGGCCTGGAGAATCTCCTGTTTCATCCGAATACCCGCTTCTTCCGATAGAATCGGGAATTCCTGCTCTGTCAGTTTCCAAAGCAACCCTGAATCAATTCGGAGGCTATCAAAATGATCCTCTCTTATACCGCCAATATTTAAAATATGGCTGCCGATCATAATACCCTTCTTCTCCAGGACTTGCTTGGCAATCGCGCCAGCCAATACCAGCGGCGCTGTAAGTCTGCCTGAAAAATGCCCTCCGCCCCGGTAGTCGTTGAAGCCTCTGTGTTTTACCATCGCGGTATAATCCGCATGGCCGGGCCGCACCGTGTCTTTCAATTCGGAATAATCCCCGGAGTGCTGGTCTTTATTCCAGATCACACAGCAGAGTGGGGCTCCAGTCGTAGTTCCTTTAAAGAAACCACTCAGGATTTCAAATTCGTCTTTTTCCTTTCGCGGGGTTGAAAGCGGATTCTTCCCTGGTGCCCTTCTGGCCAGTTCCCGGCCGATGAAGGGCAAATCAAGCTTTAGTCCCGCCGGTAGACCATCAAGTACGATCCCGATGCATTTTCCGTGTGATTCCCCAAACAACGATAGTTTAAGGTATTCACCCCATGTTCCACTCATCAGCTCTACCTCCCAATTTGCAAAAATCCTGCCAGAAATGCGGATATGATTTTTTTACGGCTTCGGCTCCGGTTAGAAACACAGGTTCTGTACACCTGATGGAGGCCACAGCCATGGCCATCGCGATCCGGTGATCGTTCCAACTGTCGACGGTTCCGCCATGCAGGGTTTCTACCCCTTCGATGAGGAGCCCTTCCTGCAGCTCCTGAATCCTGGCCCCAAGTTTGTTCAGCTCTGATGCCGTTGCTTTGAGTCTGTCCGATTCTTTGATCCGGAGTCTTCCGGCATTAATGATTCTGGTTGTTCCTTTGCTTAAAGAAGCCAGGACTGCAAGTACAGGGACCAGATCCGGACACTGCCCGGCATCGATCACTGTTCCCACAGTCTGGGCGCTCAGGACTCCCAAACTATCATCCGTCCAAACAATTCGGGCACCCATCGCCAACATAATATCGAGGATCATCCTATCCCCCTGCAAGGATTGAGCGTTGATATCTAGACATTTCAGACCGGACCCCAGTGTCCCTGCCACCAGCCAGAACGCGGCCTGGGAGTAGTCTCCTTCAATGCGGCAATTAATTGCCTTATACCGCTGCTTTCCTGGAATAAAAAATTCCCGGTATGCGTTGTTTTGTACGGTTATTCCCGACTTTTCCAGCGCATCGATGGTCAGGTCAACATAACCGCGGGATTCCAGTTCCGTTGTAATGACAATTCTGGAATCTCCGTCCAAGAGCGGCAGTAAAAACATAAGTCCTGTAATAAATTGAGAACTGACATTGCCTTTCAGTTTATACTCACCCGGTGAAAACCTCCCTTTGATCGTCAAGGGCAAATAACCGTTCCGGGTCTGATATTCGATTCCGTGCAGTTGGAACAGCTCATAATATGCGTCCAGCGGGCGCTCCACCAGCTTGCCGGCACCGGTAAAGGTCACCGGGCCTCCTGTCAGTGTGGCCAGCGGTATCAGAAATCTCAGCGTAGATCCGGATTCCCGGCAGTTGATTGTTTCCTGCGCGATTTGAAGCTTCGGGTTCCCTTCCAGCCAAAGCGCGCCTGGTTCACCAGGGTTCACCGAGACTTCTCCGACGGTTGTACCCAGAGACACCAGCCCGTCCAAGGTTGCAGAAATATCTTCAGAGAAGACAAGATTGTCAATGCTGCTGATTCCTTCAGCCAGCGCGGCGCATATCACTGCCCGGTGACTGATGCTTTTAGAAGGAGGTATCCTGATCTCCCCTGTTAAGGTTGAAGGTTGCAAGCGTAAGCACGTCAAGAAAATCTCTCCTTAAAACTTTTCTCTGCCCCGGCCGGCATTCTCAAGCATTTCTTTCAGCGAATTCTGGTCTTTTTCCGCGATCGCTGTCCTGATCAGCCGAACGTTTTCGGTGAACACGTCAATCTGTTCTAAAATATTGTCTTTATTCTCAAGTAAAAGTTCACTCCAGAGCTCGGCATTCATTCTCGCCACCCGTGTTGCATCGCGGAAGCTGCCTCCGACAAAGCTGCCGGTATCCTCGGAGCCGGAACTGTTCATCAGGGCGGCCGCAATGACATGAGGAAGCTGGCTTGTCAGCGCAATTATTTCGTCATGTTTATGCGGTTCCATTCGGATTGGCTGTCTGCAGCCGAGACCAAGAATCAACCTTTCCACCAGTCTCAAGCTTTCATTCTTCGTCCCGTCGATTGGGGTAATCAGATAGTTGGCCCCCCGGAAAATCTCTTCAGAAGCATAGGCAAATCCGCTGGATTCTTTGCCAGCCAGCGGATGTCCCCCGACGAAGCTCAAATCTTCCCTTAAGACTGAACTAATCTCCTGAACGACTTGTTCTTTGAGTCCTGCCGTATCTGTAATCAGGGCACCGTTTTTAAAATAGGCCAGATTGTCTTTCACAAACTGAACGGCAAGCTCCGGATAGATGCAGATCACAACAATATCCGAGCTTTGCAGCGGAATGCTTGCCTCCGTGAATCCTTTGCTGATCACACCCGTTTTTTCTACCTGTTCCAGTACGCTGCTGTTAACATCGACTGCCCAGATTCTCTTTGGTTTTAGTTTATTCAAAGCCATGGCGAATGATCCGCCAATAAGTCCCAGACCTACCACCGTAATTTCCATGCTACCAAAGTCCGGTTCTTCCAAGAAATCCACCTCCAGGGATCATCTCATTAATTAAATAATCTTGTTCTGTATAACCGCCAGCTGTCTCAGCGAGTCCATTAAAGCCTGAAATTTCTCCGGTTTAATAGACTGCTGCCCGTCGCATTTGGCATTGGCCGGGTCGTTGTGCACTTCGATCATGACACCGTCGGCACCTACGACCATCGCTGCTTTAGCCATCGGTTCGACAAGCCACCAGAGCCCTGCCGCGTGGCTTGGATCAACAATGACCGGAAGGTGACTCAGTTTCTTGATCACCGGCACAGCAGTCAGGTCAAGCGTATTCCGGGTGTAATTTTCAAAAGTACGGATGCCTCTTTCACAGAAAATAACATTCTCGTTGCCATGCGCCAGAATATACTCCGCAGCGAGTAATAATTCCTCAATCGTCGAGGATAACCCTCTTTTTAGGATCACCGGTTTTTGGATTTTTCCGACTTCTTTTAAGAGTTCAAAGTTCTGCATATTGCGGGCGCCGATCTGAATAATATCCACGTCTTCAACGAATCTCTCCAGATATTCGGTTGACATTAACTCCGATACAATCGGCAGTCCTGTCTTGGTTCTGGCTATTTTCAGAAGTTCCAGACCATCTTCTCTTAAACCCTGAAAGCTGTACGGTGAGGAACGCGGCTTAAAAGCGCCACCTCTTAAAAAAGCAGCCCCGGATTTTTTGACCGCTTCGGCAATGCCGACGATTTGCGTTTCACTTTCTACCGAACATGGTCCGGCAATCACAGCAAAGGTGTCGCCGCCGATTTTTCTGTCCCCGACACTGATGACCGTATCTTCCGGGTGGAATAAACGGTTAACCTTTTTAAAAGGCTCCTGAACATGAATGACTTTTTCAACATAATCATTTGCATGCAGCGTGTCCGGGTCAATGCTGCTGGTATTCCCGATCAATCCAAGAATATGGTAGTTCACGCCTAAAGACTCATGAACCTCACATCCCAGGTCCAATATCTTCTGTTTCATTTTCGTGATCTCCTCTGGTGGCGTCTTTGGCCTCATTACAATAATCATTTTCCCTACCTCCTAAACTGTCCTACTTACTTACATGATACTACGCAAGCTTGAATAAAAACAGAAGGCTCATTATTTCTAATGAGCCTTCTTTAACGGTATCGCAATTCGTATTCGGGTTCCTCTCGACCGGGATCAGGCCGCAAGGCATTTTTCCGGATGCTCATTAGTGAAGAGAGAAAGTATTCGATTGTAGAACAACCAAAAATAACCGGTGCTAAAATAAAAGTAATAATAGCACTGGCTAAAGCTTCTAAACGTAAAGCTATTGATTTGTTCTAGCATTCTCTTACCGTTAAGCATTTTCATTCTCCCAAAAGGTACTTTTGAGTTTTGTTCATTATACCGTATAGATTCTTTGGCTGTCAAACAAAAGTTATTGTATACCTTTCTTTTTCTGCATTAGCTTTACTTGTAAATAAGGACATTGAAAATAAGTCCGCCAAACTTGCTTTTTTATTTAGGGAGCCAGAAAATAACGCCTCTCTATAGGCATTTCGCAATTCATCCATTTTTTCAAATATATAACATGTCGGGTCTTTGACACTTGCATAAATATTAAAATCTTTGAAAGCCTTGAAAACAGGGCTTTTTTTGTTAGAAAATCGTCAAATTATTGCTATTTAGTATTGAGCAATTTGTGGTAATGTGTTATAATAT
>NZ_JAPDHR010000035.1:0-49268 GCF_030063005.1 Dehalobacter sp. | reverse complement strand
AGAGAGTGATAAACTAAGCCATTACATATAAGAATTGAAAAACCAGGAGAATGAGTCAATATATCTCATCTTCTGGTTTTTTGGTTGTGTGGTTTAAGCGAAAAACAAAGTGTTTTTCAGTGGCCTCATTCAAACCCCACTTTTCTTATTTTATTAAAATTTTTTAGAATTTAGAAGATAACTCCTAAAGCAATTAAAATTAATATTGCAATGGCAATGATCCCGACTCCAGCTCCACCATAAATAGGAGCTACGGGAGCAACCGGAGCTACAGGTGCCATAGGTCTGCAACAACATCCACCGCCGTATCTAAACATAATATTCTCCTCCTTTCAAAATTGATTTAAATTAGAAAACAATACCCAAAGCGATTAACAGAAGAATAATTACAACAACGATTGCAATACCACAACCACAACCACCGAGACCTCCTGCTGCGCCCCCAACTACTCCATCATAAGCCATTTTTTGAATGCCCCCTTTCCTCATAAAGAATAAACAGCTAGAGAATATAGCTCATAAGAATATCATAAGAACTTTATAGGCCAACTGATCTAATTTTATTTAGAGCCATTAACGTGTAAGTTAAATAAGTTATTCTCTAGTGTCCTTACACTATATGAGACACGACTGAGAAATGGTACTATATGGAAAAAAGGATAATAACTGCTAAAATGTTAGGGGCATATACGTTTGGAGTTTTACTAGGATTTTATTAAGGAACTTAAATAGGCTGAGTAACTGGTATTAGTTTCTTTATCAATAAAAAAATGAATTTTTGATCCTAGAAAACATGTGTATAGCGTGATGGGATAAAGCTTTTGTTCGAGTCTTGCTTTTCATTATGGTTTTTGTTATCCTTTTCCATTGGGGGCATTTTGTTTTTTTCAGTTAGTAATAGGCAGGAATATATAGATTAATAGAGAAAGTAACTTAGGTTTGGGCTAACCTTTGAAATTGGAGATATTGAAGAAATGTGGAAGGTGATTTGTGTTGAAGGGTTTTATGAAATCGTTGTTTGAATGGGTCGTCATCGTTGCAATTGCTTTTGTTCTCTCTTTGGTGATCCGAAATTATTTGATTGATACCCGAATCGTCCCGACCGGCTCGATGCTGCCTACGATTCAGCTTCAGGATCGTTTAATCGTGGATCGGTTCTTTTATAAATGCGGTGATATCAAGCGCGGAGATGTTATTGTTTTTGAAGCTCCCGAGTCTATGATGAAGGATGAGGACCTCGTCAAAAGAGTCATCGGCTTGCCCGGAGAAAAGCTTGAAGTCAAAAATGGAAAAGTCTATATTAATGACAAGGTTCTAGATGAGCCTTATGTCGAATATCCCGCTGATTATGAATATGGGCCTGAAAACGTGCCGGAGGATTCCTATTTCATGATGGGGGATAACCGTCCTGCCAGTTACGATAGCCATCGTTGGGGCGCCTTGCCCAAGGAGAAGATATTGGGAAGGGTCTGGATCAGGTACTGGCCTTTAGACAGTATGGGACCCCTGACCAAATTGCCTGAAGATTATTTGAAGTAGGATCAAACCGCAAAAACGATAACGCCAATAATATGGATATGCGAGGGATGCCCGATGGATCCAGTCTTCCTTTATGTCATCAGCGCAGTCATGGTCGGGATCATTCTCGGATTTGGGACAGGATTCAGTATCCGTGGAGGCCAAGCCAGAGGACTACTGGAAAAAGCCCGGACGCTTGAACAGGAGAATGAAAGGCTGCATGCGGAACTGAATCAGGAATATGAAAGAAGAATGCAAAATTCCGCTGTCATTTCTGAACTGCGTACCCGGCTTGAGATGGAGCAGACAGCGTATGAAGAGAAATTAACGCTTCTCAGTCATGCAAGGGAGGAGCTCAGTAACGGCTTCAAGGCCTTATCCGCTGAAGCGCTTAAGAATAACAATCAGTCCTTTCTCGAATTGGCAAAAGTTGTGCTTGAGAAGACCCAGGTCCAGGCTTCGGCTGATCTGGAAAAAAGGCAGACTTCTATCGATGAACTCGTAAAGCCTTTGCGGGAGTCGCTCGACAAAGTTGATCTGAAGATTAACGAACTGGAACAAAAAAGAGCAGGGGCTTATGAAGGGCTGCTTAAGCAAGTCGAAAATATGGCGTTCGGGCAGGAAAAGCTACAGCGGGAGACCTTGAAGCTGACTTCTGCTTTGAAATCGCCGACTGTCAGAGGACGCTGGGGAGAAATCCAGCTGCAGCGGGTTGTAGAACTGGCCGGCATGGTGGAGTACTGTGATTTTTACCAGCAGGAGGAAGTCAGCGGGGAGTCCGGTAGGCAGCGCCCGGATATGATTATTAGGCTTCCGGGGAATAAAACGATCGTCGTCGATTCCAAGGCTCCGCTCGCGGATTATCTCGAAGCTGTGGAAGCACTCGATGAAGACCAGAAGAGAACAAAGTTGTCGGGCCATGCCCGGCAGGTCAAAAATCATATTACCAAACTTGCCGCGAAGTCTTACTGGAACCAGTTCGATTTTACGCCGGAATTTGTTGTCATGTTTCTGCCGGGTGAAACCTTTTTCAGTGCCGCGCTGCAGTCAGATCCGGAACTCATCGAATACGGCGCCGGGCAAAGGGTCATCCTGGCGACCCCGACAACGCTGATTGCGCTGCTTAAAGCCGTGGCTTACGGCTGGAGCCAGGAACAGATCAACGAAAATGCCCGCCATATCAGCGAGCTCGGTAAACAGCTCTATGACAGGATCAGCGTTTTGACCGAGCATTTGTTGGACATCCGCAAAGGACTCGCTCAGGCCACTCAGGCTTACAATCGGGCCGTTGGCTCCTATGAAAACCGGGTACTCGTGACCGCCAGGAAATTCAAAGAGCTCGGGGTTGCCGGAGATAATGAGATCGGTGAGATGGAGATCCTCGAGACCGGGCTTCGGGAGATTGCGGCAGGAGATAATTAATATTTTAGGAAAGTCTGAATGCCGGACTTCCCAGTCGAATGCTACGTGATTTTAAAAAGATGTATGATTGCATCTTTTTTTGATTCCAAGCAAAGAAATGTCTTCATGGGTCTTAAGAAAACTAAAAATCTTTACGATAATAATAAGGAAGTCTAATATCCATGGAGGGATGAAGATGAAGGTTTTAAGTTCAGCTGTTGATCTTTATTCGGACTACAAGCTGGAACAGCAAAAGACCGTCAATGAAAGGCTGAAAGCCTGGGTTGACGGACAGGGCACGGATGCAAACGATGAAACAGAGCCAACTGCGGATTCGCTGACACTTTCGGGTGACGCTTTGGCTAAATTACAGGAGAATCCCGCAGTGAGCAGCTCAGAAACAACTGCTGAGTCGGAAGATGAATTTTTTGAACTCAGCCCTAGGGAGAAAGAAATTATCTCCCTGTTAGAAAAATTCCTTTCCAAACTGTCCGGGAAAAAGGTAACGATTGACGTACCGGACAAACTAACTCTTTCAGGTCCGGGTAACAGTGATTTTGGTCACCTAATGGCAGCAAAGAATGACGGCAACAATAATGGGAACGGCAGTCAGAAGGTTGGCTGGGGCGTTAATTATCACTATGAAGAGTCCTATACAGAAAAAGAATCCATGAACTTTTCAGCCCAGGGCACAATTCTTACCGAAGATGGCAGTGAAATAAAATTTAAGCTGAATATCGCTACAAGCCGCGAGTATACAGCCTATCAGCGTATCGATATCAAAGCTGGAGATGCTTTGATCGATCCGTTAGTGATTAATTACGGTGCAGGCGGCGCAAGCCTGTCAGGATTTAAAACGGATTTTGACCTTAATGCCGACGGAACGCAGGATACAATGTCTTTCCTGGCTGAAGGCAGTGGGTTCCTTGCTTTGGATGAGAACAGCGATGGAGTCATCAATGACGGCAGCGAGCTCTTTGGACCGACAAGCGGAGATGGTTTCGGGGAGTTAGCCGAATATGATAACGATCAAAACGGCTGGATCGATGAAAACGATTCCATCTACAAAGAACTTAGCCTTTGGATTAAGGATGCCACCGGCAACGACCAGCTACTGGCCTTAAGTCAGGTTGGAATTGGCGCAATCTATTTAGGCAATGTCGATTCGCTATTTTCACTGAAAGATACGGATAATCATTTAGACGCTCAGATCAAGGAAACTGGCATATTTCTAAAAGAGAACGGAGAAGCAGGGGCGGTCCAGCACGTAGACTTTGCGGTATAGCGAGAGGATAAGCTAATACAAAGGGACGAATTTTTTATTCCCTCAATTAAATAATGGGGATAAAGATTCGTCCCTTTCATTTCGCGGTTGTCTTAACCTAAAGAGAGTTCAGAAATTGTTCCAGCTCTTCAATATTCGCTACAGAAAATGCACCGGTACAATACTCCTGGTATTTCCCCATCAGACAGTCGCCCTTGTCCCACTGGTCCTTGCTTAGGGGATTCAGCCAGTACAAGGCTGCGGCTTTTTCTTTGATCTGGGCCAGGACGTCGCTGCCGTCCAGCCTGTTCCGGTTGTTTTTGCCATCTCCTAAAATCAGCACCGTGGTTTTCTTCGGCAGGAAAGGCAGATAGCGGTCGGCAAACTGCAGCAGCACATTACCATAATGGGAGTAGCCTGTGCGGTTATAGCCGCTAACTTTGCGCAAATTGCTAAGTGAGCCTGTCCAGTCCTGCTCCTGGAAATAATCTGTCGCTTCCACGAGCTGATCAACGAACAGAAATGAACGGACGTTGGCATAGCGCTGCTGCGTCGCGAAGACAAACATCAGCATGAAGTAAATAAATTTGCTAACGGAATTGGACATGTCACAGAGCAGCCAGAGGTCGGGTTTCGATTGTTTTCGCTGCATTTTTATCAGGTTCAGCGGGATTCCGCAGGTTTTCAGGGAATGTTTGATGCTACGGTTCAGATTGATAGTGCCGCTTGGACCTACTTTGCGGCGCCTTCCTTTGCGGACGGCCAGTTTTCGGCCTATCTTCTGGATTTCCTGCGACATTTGAGTGATCTGCGCGTCGTCGCAGTCCAGAAACGAAACCGTTCGTGGATTTCGTTTTTTCATTTCCTGGATCAAATGCTCCGAACTCATATTTCTAGCCAGCTGGCGTTCAATTTCATCTTTGAGTAAATGGTTCCATTCTTCAAGGGCTGCCCGTGCCGCCAGGTATTCCGCTTCAGATAGTTCATTCTGTTGGTAAGCCTTTTCAATATGGCTGGCTGCTTCATTCCAACCGCTCTGGGTCCGGAAAGCAGCCAGGCCTTTTTCGCGATCCTCGATGCTGAGTTCAAGATTCAGGTTCAAGCCCTGCAGGACAGCATAAATCAGATCGATTTCATTGTTCAGCACGGCCTCAATCAAGAGCTCTAGCGGGACAGTTTTGCCGGCACTTCCTCCGTGGCCTTCTTCCTGGGAAAAGCGGCCCCGGCTTTTTAGAATGCCCAGATGGTCCGACGACATTTCCAAATCAGGGCCAAAATATAACTCGATCAGCCATAAAGCATAATCAGGGCCCCAAGGAGATTTGATCAGCGTCGTATTAATGAGGTGATAAAAAGTATATTTATCCATTTTATCAAGATCGAGCATTTTCAGCAGCCGGATGCAGTCAGATATTTCGCGTGAATTTACGTTAATGCCGGATTTTCTGAGCAGTCCGGCAATTTTAAGAATGAAGTATTCCATCAAACCAATCCTTTTGGTTCACTTTTTCCAGGACATGCTGGCAGTCATCCTGGTATTTGAAAAGGATGTTCAGCGCGCTGGAAGCGACTTCCGCCGTTAGTTCTTCGACCTGCAGCTGTTCCAGGATGTTGACCCAATCGATCACTTCGCTGATGCTGGGGTGTTTTTTGAGCTTCTCGAGCCGCAATTTGCGGATGAAAGTAACCGCCTGTTTGCCAAGGCTCTCCTTTAGATTCGGGAAGTGGATCTGAAGAATCTCAAGTTCTCTCTGCTCGTTCGGGTAATCAAGATGAAGGTACAGACATCTTCTTCTTAGCGCCTGGCTTAAGTTTCGCGTGCTGTTGCTGGTCAGCAGGACGGAAGGGATGCTCACAGCGGAAATCGTTCCAATCTCCGGTATTGAAATTTGCCAGTCCGACAGAATCTCCAGCAGAAAGCTTTCAAATTCCTCGTCGCTTTTATCGATTTCATCGATCAACAAAACGGAAGGGGTTTCGCCTGTTATGGCCTTCAACAGAGGCCTTTTCAGCAAAAACTCATTTGTATAAATATTCTCACTCGTATCAGACCACGCGTTGGTTCCCGGTCCTTTGGTCTGAATATAGAGAAGCTGTTTCTGGTAGTCCCATTCATAAAGAGCTTTGCCTTCATCGATGCCTTCATAGCACTGGAGGCGGATCAATTCTCGATTGAGGTACTGGCACCAGGCCTTGGCAAGCTCAGTTTTTCCGGCTCCGGCCGGACCTTCAATTAACAAGGGTTTATTTAGCAGCAAGGAATATTGCAGGATCATGGCGGTACTGTCATCGGCTATGTAGCCGTGTTGGCGTAATCCTTGCTTGATTTCATCTGCATTCATGGTATCCAGTTCCTTTCTCACTTAATATTATCATTATAATTTGAGTGTGAATTTTAGCAATGACTTTTTTAGCAATGGCTTCGATCATAAAAACTTGTTTTGGCTTTAGAAATTGATTATGATAGGAAAAGAAGATTTACAGTGAACTTGAAGAGGGTGAATTCGTGGAAAACATTGAAAATAAAACCATTGAGGAACTTGCCGAAGCCCGTCATTCAAAAAATACCTTTGAAGTACATGAGGGAGGTCTTTCTTTTGGTGAAAGGCTGGCGGATAAGCTTGCAGACTTCGCAGGCAGCTGGACCTTTATCATTATCTTTATTTCCGTCCTTTTATCCTGGATCGTGCTAAATACCATACTTCTATTCGGTCATGCATTTGACCAGTACCCTTTTATTCTGTTAAATCTTGTGCTATCCTGTATCGCTGCAATGCAAGCGCCGGTTATTATGATGAGTCAAAACAGGCAGGAGAATAGGGACCGACTAAGAGCAGAGCATGATTATGAGGTTAACCTGAAATCGGAGATCCTGATTGAGGAAGTACTGAAACGTTTAGATGTAATTGAAAAAAGACAGGAAGACATACTTCAGACGTTACAGCGGAAGTCGGAAATCACACAAAAAAATTCTGAAAATTGTACGAAATAAATCATCAGATTTAGCTGTTCTTTTGATTCGGGAACGAATACCGCGCTGCCAAATGGCAAGGAGCGGTATTATTTTTTACTTTGGATAAGCATAGCGATATCCGCTGGCACCGGAGCCTGGATTTGAAGAGGCTGCATATTTAAGGGATGCGTGAAACCATAGCTATAACAGTGCAGGGCTTGCCTTTGCATATATTTCATACTGCCGCTATACAAATCATCTCCCAAAAGGGGATGGCCGGCGGCCTGGGCATGCACTCTGATCTGGTGCGTCCGACCGGTGACCAGGGTGAATTCCATCAGGGTATAGCCCGGGTAATGCTGCAGCGTTCGAAACAGCGTCAGCGCCGACTGTCCGTCCGGATGAACTTCCCGGACAATCTTGCTGCCCGACTTAAGCCGTATCGGGAGGGGCCATTCACCCTGTTCCAAAGGGAAATTCCCTTCCACAATACCGAGATATTTCTTTTCAACTTTGTTTCTGATAGAAAGGGCGGCCAACTGCTGGTGGGCATAGCGGGATTTGGCGATCAGCACAACGCCGGACGTATTGCGATCGATCCGCGAGACTGGCCGGAAAGGCCTGGTTTCACCTTTGCTTTCCCAGTAACCGACCACCGCATTGGCGAGCGTTCCGGTCCGATACCTCGAGTTGGGGTGGATGACCTGGCCGGGCGGCTTGTTGACCGCGAGGAAGATTTCGTCTTCAAAGAGAATCTCAATAGGCAGCGTTTCTCCGGAGACCGTTGCCGGCTCTTCTTCCAGGATATTCACGACAAGGGTCTGTCCTGTTTTGCCGCGGGCAGTCAGATAGGTGAATTTGCCGTCAATCCAGACATTTTCGCCGACTTTCAGCTTTTGCAGCACCTTACGGGAAAAATGGAAGCGCCTTAGAAGTATGTCCTGGTATTTCCTGCCGTCATCTTCGGGCGTTAAAGTGTATGTGAATAATTTATTTGCATTCATGTTCTTCTCCTAATAGAATAAGCATTATCTGATAGACATATATTATGATTTAATAGAATAGTTTAGCAAGATGTTGCGTAAAGAAATAAAAAATATATTATAATAACTATAGTAAAAATTAACCAATATGGGTCAGGCAAAACGAACAAGCAGAAAAGAGGTAACTACAGCATGAATGATCAGAGAATAGACGTATTGGCCAAAAATTTAATCCATTATTCCATTGAGTTAAAGGAAGGCGAACATATCCTGATTGAGCTATCGGGGCTGGAAATTCCTTTAGCCCGGGCGCTGGTCAGAGAGGCTTATGAAGCCGGCGCGCAGCCTTTTCTTAATATTACGCATCATACCCTGCAGCGTGAAATATTAAAAGGGCTTTCAGTCGAACAGGCTCAAAGCCAAGCAAAGTGGGAAGTCGCCAGAATGAAGGACATGCAGGCTTATATCGGAATACGCTCGGGAGAAAATATTAACGAGCTGGCCGATGTCCCTGCGGATAAAATGCAAATCTACATGAGCCATTACTCGAAACCACTCCATTCCGAGCAAAGAGTCAAGCATACCCGCTGGTGTGTACTTCGCTATCCGAATCCGTCGATGGCGCAGCTTGCTGAGATGAGCACGGAAGCTTTTGAAGATTTTTACTTTAAAGTCTGCAATCTGGATTATTCCAAAATGTCCAGAGCGATGGATCCGCTGAAAGAACGGATGGAAAAGACCAACATGGTAAGGATCGCAGGGCCTGGAACGGATCTTTCTTTTTCAATCAAGGGGCTGCCAGCGATCAAGTGCGACGGCAAGATGAATATTCCTGACGGTGAGCTTTTCACAGCGCCGGTCCGAGATTCGGTCAACGGCATCATCACCTATAACACCCCGGCTGTTTATCAGGGATTTACGTATGAATCCATCGTACTGGAATTCAAAGACGGCAAAATTATCAAGGCTTCAGCCAACGATACCGAAAGAATTAATAAAATTCTCGATACCGATGAAGGTGCGAGGTATATCGGTGAGTTTTCGTTCGGCTTTAACCCGTACATTCAGAAGGCGATGAAAGATACATTGTTTGATGAGAAGATCGACGGAAGTTTTCATTTCACCCCAGGTTCGGCCTATGACGAATGCGACAATGGCAACCAGTCCGCAGTCCATTGGGATCTGGTATGCATCCAGAGACCGGAATACGGCGGCGGAGAGGTCTATTTTGACGGGGAACTGATCAGGAAAGACGGCAGGTTTATGCCAGCGGAGCTGCAGGTCCTGAATCCTGAAAACCTCAGATAACGTATCGAGTACAACATTCTTAAATTCTTTACTCAAGTAATTTCATACAATCCTGACCCCATATTAAGTCTGGGTGCCACAAGTTCCGGCGTCAAGCGGAGCATGGATGCGGAGCGCGGCAGTTTGACGGCCACGGATGGCCTAATGTCGCGATGCCATGGATGGCAAAGAGCGACTCGCCATGGAGGGTGCTATTTGCCGAAAGCGGAATTGTGGCCCCCAGACTCCCATTACAAAATACGAACCAACCATACAACAGGAGCAAGAGGAGAGAAAAGTAATGAAGATCCTGAGCAGTATAAAAATATCGGATGATCTTTTGGAAAGATTGCTGGCAATTCGACCGGGTGCTCAGATCGTTCAGGTGAGGGACTTTACAGAGCCAGACCCGGAAGCGGATGTACTGCTTACGTATGGCTGGGATATCAAAGAGGATACCATTAATCTGTATCCGAATCTCAAATGGATTCAAACCTTAAGCGCAGGGGTCGATATGCTGCCTCTGAACAGGCTTGTTTCGAGGGGCGTCATGCTGACGAATGTCAAAGGCGCCCATAAGATCCAGATGGCCGAGCACGTCATCTGGAGTATCCTGATGCTCTTAAGACAGGGCAATACATTTGTATCACAGCAGGAACAGAAGATATTCAGCGCAAAACCGAAGATTTCCGAAATGTACGGCAAATCGGTCTGCATCGTGGGGGCAGGTACCATTGGCAAAGAGATTGCCAAGCGGTGCGGGGCTTTTGGGATGACGGTTTATGGCGTATCACTTCATGGCGGTCAGGACCAGGCTTTTGAAAAGATCGTGCCTCTGGAGGAAATGCCCGGGATTCTGGCGGTCAGTGATGTTGTCGTTGTCGTCCTGCCGCTGACACCGGAAACGAAGGAACTTGTCAATGCAGACTTTATCCATCAGATGAAGGACAGAGCATTATTCATCAATGTGGCCAGAGGACAAGTCGTTGACGAGGATGCCCTGATCGAAGCACTTAAAAGTAAAAAGATAGCCGCGGCGGCGCTTGACGTATTCAGGAAAGAGCCGCTGCCGGAAGACAGCCCATTCTGGGAACTGGATAATGTCTTCCTTACGCCGCATATCGGCGGTAGGACGGTTCAAACCTCTGAACGCATGTGGGAAGTGTTTCAGACAAATCTGGCCAAATATCCTGACTCCGGTCAAATGATCAATATTGTAGACTATAGGGCAGGGTATTAAAAAAACACGTGCTTGAATATAGAACGCTTAACTAAGTAGGAGCTTAGAATATTGAAGCGCGAGAAACGGGCATAAAAGAGATCCGGAGGAGTCCTATGAATGACTTCCAGAAAAATGTTATCGAACGATTGTCCCGCCATACCCGCATCTGGATCGTAGGAGGAGCGGTACGTAACCAAGTCCTGGGACTGGAGTCTCCGGACATGGATTTGGTGTGCGGGCTGAGCCCTGAAGAAGTCCAAGATATCCTCCGTGAGCAAGGCTTCTCCGTTCAGATCATTGGCAGGCATTTCTCGACAGCCAGCATTTTTACGGAAGGTTCCAAAGTGGATGTCGTGCAGGCCGAAGAACTAGAGAAAGATGCCCAGCGCCGGGACTTTACCATTAATGCGATTTATCAGGATCCGGTGTCGGGGGAACTTTATGACCCGATGGAAGGCAGAAAGGATCTGGAAGCCAAAATTCTTAGAGCCTGCGGTAAGCCTGATGAACGGTTCCGGGAAGATCCTGTCCGTATTTTAAGGATGGTCAAATTCGCGGTGAAGTTCTCGTTGGAAATCGATCCCGATACCTGGGAGCAGGCAACGGACCATCTTTCTTTTCTGAGCAGCACATCCCGGGAAAGAATTACGGCGGAACTTGCCGGGATTCTTGTTTTGGCCGAGGCTGAAAAGGCCGTGCGGATGTTGGACAGAATCGGCTACTGGGATATGTATTTACCTGAGTTGGCCAGGCTGAAGGGTCTTGAACAGAATCAGTACCATTCCCTGGATGTCTGGGAACATACCATGGCCGTATTTCGGAATACCCCTGAAGATCTTTATCTGCGTCTGGCAGGCCTGTTTCATGATTCCGGCAAGTGGGAAGTAGCTAGCCGGGAATGCCATGTATCCGGGACGCTAAAGTTTGCCGACCAGAACTACTTGCTTGAGGGATTTAAAATCGTTGGGACAAGAGGACCCCGGGAACTGGAATATAAGCTGAAGTCTTTAATTGGAAAAAAGATTCGGATCCTTGGAGCAAGACTGGACCAATACCCGGAAATTGTGCAGTTTAAAAAGGTCATAGACGGTGAACCGGCTAATTTTGGTCTTATCTACGTCGAAAACGGCAAACGACATTTCCTGACACATGAAGCGGCAAGCGCCAGGCTTCTGGCCGATGTCCTTAAACGCTATACATTTTCAATGTTTTTTGACGGGATCGGCAAAAAACAGGAACAGAACCTTATAAAACTTGTTGAGAATCATATGCAGGCAACACTCGTATTCATGCCGGAGTTCAGAGGAGAAATTGCCAAGCGGCCTTTCAAGAACAGAGTGGCGGAGCTCGTTTGGAAAGTCTGTTGGGACGGCAGAAACTTTGAATTAAAGAACATCCATGATTTCTTGATTTTATGGAAAGCAGATTATCAGGCCGGAAAACTTCATACCACTACTCAGAACAATATTTTTGAAAGAATTTTTGCCGAATTGATTGCGGTGGCTTTGTGGCAGAAAGAAAACCTGATGCAGCTTGACTGGAAACTATTCCGGCAGTATGCGATGCAGCAGGGATTAAGCGGCTCGAGTCTCGGAACCTTTAAGGATCTTGTCCGCAAAAGAGCCATGGAAGAGATGAAGCCGGAATTAAATCATGCTTTTCTAAAAAAAGTATATTGGGAGTTTAAAAATCTGTAAAAGCAAGTTATAATGATTATAAATAAATTATTGTTACAAAAGGGAGCGTGGAGATATGAAATGGCGCTGTGTTGTTTGCGGCTACATACATGAAGGAGATAATCCTCCGGAAGCCTGTCCGGTCTGCGGTGTCGATTCCAGCAACTTTGTCAGGGTGGAGGAGGAACCGAAGCAGGACGAAAACAGCAAGGACGATTCCGTCAAGAATGCCGAAGCTGCCATGACGAGTCCTGCTCAGACCGGATTAAGTCCCGAGGAGAAGATTGTTAAAGCGGTACAGTCCATTTCCTACGGTTTGTTTATTATTACGGCGGCCGCTAACGGCAAAGACAACGGGCAGGCAGCCAATACCTGTTTCCAGATTACTTCCGATCCCGTGCAGATTGCGATTGGTATTAATAAGAAAAACTTCACGCATGAACTGATCATGCAAAGCGGCAAGTTCGGCATATCCGTTCTGGACCAGAACGGACATGACCTCGTTAGAAGATTTGGCTACAGGTCAGGCAGGGAGTTCGATAAATTTGACGGAATCAAAGCGCACCGCGGATCGTCCGGCATTTTGCTGCTTGATGAAGTGCTGACCACCGTGGAGGCAGAAGTCGCGAATTCGATGGATACCGGCACGCATACCTTGTTTTTGGGCAGAGTCACAGCAGCCGAAGTCCGTGGCAGCGGTGAGCCGATGACATATGCTTATTTCAGAAAGACGAAGTAAGGGTGCCGTCAAGCCTTCCGCTGTGATTCTTCGGTATGAGATAATTCCCGGATTCTAAGAAACCTTACACGTGTAAGGTTTCTTTTTGCAGGGAAATAATACTCCTTTAGGGGTGGCTGTTTTTGTAAATAAAATAAATATCAAATAATTACTTTAAATGATATACAGTGAGACAAGACTATATCAGATTTTGTAAGCCTCCGTAATGGTGTAAGTGGACTGCACCCCATTTGTTTTCAGTATACCATGCTGTCTAACAAATGGGGTACCAGTGCACAACAAGGGGAGGTTAACGTAAACCATGGAGGCGGATTGTCAGAGAATTGGCAGAATAGTCTGAGTGTCACCAAAAGGATATCATTAAGGCCGTGTCTGAGGATACGATTAAAAATTGCCGTTTTTGGGATTTGACTACACTAGTGTAATTAATCTTAAAACAGCCGAATTTTTAAACAGAGGCTGAGATTGAAAAGAAACCTTACACGTGTAAGGTTTCTTCGATCAGCGAATCAAATAGGTAATGTCACTCTGGTTCAACTTATTCTTTTCTTAACAAACCGGGCCATTCTTGTTAAGGCTTCCTGCAGCTGCTGCGTTGAATACGCATAGGAACAGCGGACATGTCCTTCGCCGGCCGGGCCGAAAGCCGTACCCGGAACGACGGCGACTTTTTCTTCCTTCAGCAGCTGTTCAGCAAATTCTTCGGAGTTTAATCCGGTAGCTGTGATGTCGGGGAAGACATAGAAAGCGCCTAAGGGTTCAAAGCAGGTAAGGCCCATTTCTCTGAGACCGTGGACCATAATTCGGCGGCGGCGGTCATATTCCATCACCATTTCCTGTTTGGCCGTTTCTCCGGATTTCAGTCCTTCCAGAGCAGCAATCTGCGCCATAATCGGGGCGCACATAATTGTGTACTGATGGATTTTCAGCATGGCCTGGATCAGGTCAGGATGGCCGGCAACATAGCCGATCCGCCAGCCTGTCATCGCATAGGCCTTCGAGAAGCCGCTGACATGAAGCGTGCGGTTCCACATGTACGGTAAAGTTGCAAAGGGTGTATGTTCTCCGCCGTAGTTAAGGTCCGAATAAATCTCATCGGAAATGATGATCAGATCGTTTTCAGACGCAAACCGGGCAATCGGCAGCAGCTCTTCTCTGGTCATGACTGCGCCGGTGGGGTTATTTGGATAAGACAGAACCAAAATCTTGCAGTTTGGTGTATAAGCCATCTGAAGGTCTTCAACCTGCAGACGAAAATCGTGTTCTGCGCTTGTTGTAACATAATGAACCTCTGCGCCGCTGATTTCCGCACAGGCGGCATAAGCCACAAAGGAAGGATCCGGAATCAGCACACCGTCGCCCGGCACGATCAAAGCGCGCATCGCCAGATCAATCGCCTCGCTGGCGCCGACGGTGATAAGGATTTCCTGATCAGCATTATAATTTAAGCCTTGATGTTTGGCCATATATTTGGATAATTCTCTGCGAAGCTCGACCAGACCCGCGTTGCTGGTATACATAGTCTGACCCTGTTCAAGAGAAAAAATAGCGGCTTCTGTCATGACCCAGGGAGTCGCAAAATCCGGCTCTCCGACACCGAGGGAGATTACGCCTTCCACGGTGGCGGCCAGGTCAAAAAACTTTCGTATTCCTGATGGCTTCAGATTTAAAGCCAGTGGTGATAAGTATTGCTTCATGGCGTTATCATGAGACGCTGCGGTCTCTCTTCCTCTCCGTGAAATTCTATGCCATCCTGCTTATACCTGCGCAGAATAAAGCGAGTCGAAGTTGACTGAATCACATCCAGCGGGGATAGTTTATCGGAAACAAACTGGGCGATTTCATGCATATTATGGCCTTCGATAATTAAACACAGGTCAAAATCTCCCGACATCAGATAGACTGATTTGATCTCACTGAATTTTTGGAACCGCTGGGCAATTTTATCGTAGCCATTGCCGCGCTGGGGCAGGACTTTGACATCGATTAATGCAGTAACCCTGTCTTCTTCCAGCTGGTCGTAATTGATCAGTACACCGTATTTGGCAATGACCTTATCATCTTCCCACTGCTTGATCTTCTTTTTAATATAATCCGCTGTCAGGCCAGTCTGAACCGCTAAGTCTTCCGCAGTCAGACGACAGTCCTGGGACAGGATATGAAGGAGGCGCCGATCATCTTCGGACAACATTCTCGAAAACTCCTTTCTGCGCTTCTGAATTGATATTATTAGATTATAATAGCATAAGAAGACAGCAGATAACAACCTCATCCTAATGATTTTTCTAATTTTCTTACCTCTTTTTTGTAAGATATGTTAAAATATAGCTGTATTCCACGAGACAAATCATAGAAGTTGCACTTCGGACAATACACGAAGTTATGGAAGCAGACCAAGAGGGGAAATTTGTCCATATCTGATTTCTGTCAGAGTTACAGGAGGGACTGCCAATGCAGTGGTGTGATCTGTTTAATGTAAATCACGAACCATCTTTTGAAGATATTAAGCAATTTATTGGTAAAGGTGAACCGCTTTGGTCGGAGCTGCTTTCCTATATTGAAAAAGCCTACCAGGTGAAGCCAAAAACGACTTATAGCAAATGTTCCGCCCAGCCAGGCTGGAATGTTAAATATCAAAAGGGCAGTAAATCGTTATGTACGCTTTATCCGATGGAGGGGTATTTTATTACGCTAGTCGTAGTTGGAGCCAAAGAGGAAGAAGAGACAGAAATGGCGTTGGGTACATTTACGCCATTCGTGCAAGGCCTGTATCTCAAAACAGCTTTTTCCTGTGGCGGACGTTGGTTAATGATCAAAGTAGATGACAAGTTAGTCCTTGATGATGTAAAGAGCCTAATTGCCATAAGGGTAAAGCCCAAAAGGTGTTAGCGGAAGGGCATTAGGTCATTACCCGGGGTCAAATTGACTATATTATCCCATGTATTAATTTTTAACAGGTTTAGAGCACCTGTTATTTTTATGGAAAGTTAACTTTACATTCTATCTAGAATATGTTATATATATGGAAAGTAAACTTTCCATAAGCGTTAGGAGTGAGTCTATGAATAACAGATTAGAAGAAATACGCAGGCAGCGAGGAATAAAGCAGGAAGAGCTTGCCGCGGCTTTGGAAGTATCTCGACAAACCATAGGTTCACTTGAAAATGGACGGTATAATCCATCCATCATCTTAGCATTCAAAATTGCACGCTTCTTTGGGATGAATGTTGAAGAAATATTTATTTATGAGGGGGAAGAATAAATATGACAAAGAATATGAAAGCAATTGGCTTTTCCATTTTAGGAATATTATTAATTGTAATAGGGTTCGTTTTGATAAAGGCCATTCATGAACCACAAAGAAGTATGCAAGTCTTGCCATACGTCTGTGTTGGTATTGGATGCGGACTATTTGGTCACCATTTAGGAAAAATCATTAGCAGTATGGCGCTGAAAAATTATCCGGATGAGGTTAGGAAAATAGAAATTGAGCAAAATGATGAAAGAAATCTAACAATTACCAATAAGGCCAAAGCTAAGGCTTATGATAAAATGATCTATGTATATGGCGCGATAATCCTGGCATTTGGTTTAATGCAGATTGATTTGATGGCGATTATCATATTGGTTATTTCATATTTATTTGTAATATTCTCAGGTATCTATTACAGATCAAAATATGAAAAAGAAATGTGAAACGATCATCATTGTATGAAAAGGGAGCTCAATGAAAAAGCAAAAAAGATTACTTCTAACGATTCTTTGTCTAACCGTGCTAGTTTTACTTGGTTACAGCTCACTGAACGGCAGCTCACCGGCTTTTACGGATCAGTTGCGGCAGACAGCGACTGTGGTCGAAGATCAAAAAGGTACGCTGCCGTCAAATCCGGATTCCTCCAATACCGGCTCAGGTGCGGATATTGCTTCAGTCTCAGGCACCCTTCAAGTCCATTTCATTGATGTCGGGCAGGCGGATTGTATTCTAATCAAAACCCCTTCGGGAAAAACCATGCTGATCGATGCAGGGAATAATGAAGATGCAGAAACGGTTACCTCGTACATAGAAAAACAAAAAATAAGTAAACTGGATATTGTCGTTGGCACCCATCCTCATGAGGACCATATCGGGGGTCTTGATGCCGTAATCGATACCTTTAAAATCGGGCAAGTTATCATGCCGGGCAAAACCCATACGACTAAAACGTTCAAGGATGTACTTAGCGCGGTGAAAAATAAAGGCCTCAAAATAACATCGGCGAAAACAGGTGCTAATCTGGACTTAGGGGACGGTATGACTGCCGTTGTACTCGCTCCGAACGGTTCAGATTATGAAGATCTGAACAATTACAGCGCTGTGATCAGGATAGCATTCGGCAGCACTTCTTTTTTATTCACCGGTGATGCCGGAGAAGTGTCAGAGTCAGAAATGCTGCGGAATGTGAGCATGTATGCTCTGAAGTCGACAGTCCTAAAAGTTGGGCATCATGGCAGCGGCGATGCGACATCCGAGCCCTTTCTGGATCTGGTAGACCCCGAATATGCAATGATTTGCGTCGGGAAAGAAAATGATTATGATCATCCTGCACAGGAAACACTGGATAAGCTGAAGAATAGGGGCGTCAAGGTATTCAGGACAGACCTGGATGGGACGATTGTTGCGGTATCCGACGGATCAGAAGTGACATTTCATACGCTGGCGATTACATCAAAATAATGAGACTAATGGGTTTGATTATCCAAAAAGGTGGCATCAAAATGAACGGTGTTATTGATCGTTTCGAAGGCAGCGTCGCCGTGGTGGAGTTTGACGGCAACAACAGAAAGAATATTAACCTCACTGATCTTCCTGCGGAGATTAAGGAAGGCGATGTCGTCGTATTTAATGATGGTAAATGGCAGCTTGATCAGAATCAAACAGCCAGACTGAAAGCGGAAATTGATATACTGGCCCGTGATGTGTTTGAGTAGTTGTCTGATCGTTGTCTAATCGTTGTTGGGATAATGGTAAAAAAACAGGAAATCCTACATTCTTGACTGGACAGGATTTCGAAAAAGCGTTAAATTGATAGTTGATTATTTTGGGGTTAACCTTTAGGAGGAAGAATGAACAAAGTATTCGCCGCAATAGACATCGCAGCAAATGCCCATAAGAGTCAGTTCAGGAAAGGGACCAATACGCCCTATATTACACACCCGTATGCAGTTGGGATGATCCTGCAGAAAGAAGGATGTGCGGAAGACATTGTTGTTGCTGGCATCCTGCATGATACCGTTGAGGATACCATCATTAATCTGGAATATCTCCGCAATAAATTTGGCAACAAGGTTGCCCTGATCGTAGAAGGGTGTTCAGAACCGGATAAATCGCTGCCGTGGGAAGAACGCAAAGAACATACCATTGAATACCTGAAAACGGCGATACCGGTGATCAAGGCCGTAGCCTGCGCCGACAAGCTGCATAATGTTCTGACGATGCTGGAAGACTATCAAAAAGAAGGCGAGAAGCTTTGGACGCGGTTTAACCGGGGCAGAGAGAAGCAGGAATGGTATTACCGTAATCTCGTGCAAAGCTTTATGCATCCTCCGGTGGATGATGATTTTAAGAAGCTTTATCTTACATTTGCTAAAGCCGTCAGCGATCTTTTCGATCCCAAACCGGACAATATATCTTTTATTTGAACAAGATTAGTATTTAAACAAGAAGAGTATCAAGAAAGAGTATTGGATCCAGATAAAAACCCGAAGTTCAAGGAGTTATGATTCCTTGGCCTTCGGGCTTTCTATCGCATGTAATAAGTAATAAGATCACAGTGTCATGGCTAATTTTCCCCCTGCTTTCTCTTCCTGAGCAGCATCTTTTGGCCATTCAAGGATTCAGAGCTCCACAAGCAGGACAGCTTTTCAAAAACTTATTTGCCGGCTTCTTTGGTATAGTTCAGTAAGCCTCCGGCTAGGATGATTCCAATCTGGCGTTCAGTCAGGTTATGGCTGACCCTGATGGAAGCATTTCTTCCGCTTAACAAGATATCAAATTCTACGGAGTTTGATAGGGCTTCAGTCAGATTTGTAAAGATAAGCTTGCTGTCGTCCTTAATCAGGTCATAGTCACTCTCATTGACAAAAGTAAGCGGCAGGATGCCAAAATTAATTAAATTAGCTTTATGAATCCGGGCAAAGCTCTTGGCCAGGACAACTCTGACGCCGAGGTACATCGGAACCAATGCGGCATGTTCGCGGCTGGAGCCCTGACCGTAGTTCTGTCCGGCCACAATAATGCTTTGACCAAGCTGTCTGGCTCTAGCAGAGAATCCGGCATCAATCTTGCTATAAACATATTCGGAAAGAGCAGGAATATTGGATCTGAGCGGCAGTATTTTGGCGCCTGCAGGCATGATATCGTCTGTGGTAATATTGTCATTCAGCTTGATTACGACGGGAAGTTCCAGATCCGGCGTAAGCTTCGGAGCAATCGGCAGTGCTTTAATATTTGGGCCGCGCACGATGGCGGTGTCCGGAGAACCGGGAGGAATAATCAGTGAATCATCGACCCGGAAATTTTCCGGCATCGGGATTTCAACAGTGGGGCCCAGCGTGCGGGGATCGGTAAAGTAACCTGTCAGCGCACTGGCAGCAGCGACTTCCGGGCTGACCAGATACACGCCAGCGTCCGCAGTTCCGCTGCGTCCTTCAAAGTTGCGGTTAAAGGTCCTTAAGGAGACGGCGCCGGAAGAAGGGGACTGTCCCATGCCGATGCAGGGCCCGCAGGCGGATTCCAATATTCTGGCTCCGGAATCAAGAAGAGCGGTCAGCGCGCCGTTATTGGCCAGCATAGTCAGAACTTGACGGGAGCCCGGAGCGATCACCAGGCTGACGCTCGGATCGACCACTTTGCCTTTTAAGATGGCGGCGGCGGTCATCAGATCGCGGTAGGAAGAATTCGTACAGCTGCCGATCGCTACCTGGTTGACTTTGATATTCTTTAACGAGCTTACAGCGACGACGTTGTCAGGCATATGCGGCTGAGCTGCAAGCGGTTCCAAGGCAGAAAGGTCGATGCAGATTTCCTCATCGTATACCGCATCGGCGTCAGCTTCAAGCGGAATCCAGTCGTTTTCGCGGCCCTGGGCTTTCAGAAAGATCCGGGTCTGTTCATCGCTCGGGAAGACGGAGGTCGTTGCACCGAGCTCGGCACCCATGTTGGTGATGGTAGCTCTTTCGGGGACACTTAACGTAGAGACGCCAGAACCGGCATATTCAAAGATCTTGCCGACACCGCCTTTGACGGACAGGCGGCGCAGGACTTCCAGAATGACATCTTTGGCGGACACCCAAGGAGCTAATTTCCCGGTTAGATTGATTTTGACGACTTTCGGGTCAGGCAGATAGAATTCGCCGCCGCCCATGGCTACAGCAACATCGAGGCCGCCGGCACCCATGGCCAGCATGCCGATTCCGCCGCCGGTAGGGGTGTGACTGTCCGAACCTAACAGGGTTTTACCAGGTTTTCCGAAACGCTCCAGATGGACCTGGTGGCAGATCCCGTTGCCGGGACGCGAAAAATAAACACCAAAGCGGGAAGCGCAGCTTTGGAGAAAGGCGTGGTCGTCAGCATTTTCAAAACCGGTCTGCAGGGTGTTGTGATCGATGTAGCTGACGGATAATTCTGTTTTGACTCTTGGAATGCCAACGGCTTCAAACTGAAGATAAGCCATGGTTCCTGTGGCATCCTGAGTTAAAGTCTGATCTATCTTGATGCCGATTTCTCCTCCGGCCCCAAGTTCACCGGAGATGAGATGGGCGGATAATATTTTTTGTGTTAAATTTTGTTTCATATTTCTTACCCCTTTATTTAATTTATGATCCAACTTTATAATATAACAGAATGAGCCTGATTCATCCAGTATAACAAAAAAGTATACATAATATAGCAGATTTTTTTAAGGATATGGGTAGATTTTTTGCGGTGTGAATATTTCAACGTTCATTTTTCGTTGTTTTCGGGTTATAATATAGCTGTTGTGTTTATTTAATTGGATTTAAGAGCAGTTTTTGGAGAAAATGATGATGACGGACAGCAGGTTAAACATTGTACTAGTTGAACCCGAGATACCTCCCAATACTGGAAATATTGCCAGATTGTGCGCAGCGGTTCAGGCTGACTTGCATTTAGTGAAGCCGCTCGGCTTCAGTATTGACGATAAGCATTTAAAAAGGGCAGGACTCGATTACTGGCATCTCTTAAAGGTACATGTTTATGAAAATTTTAACGATTTCGAAACCCAGAACGCTGAAGGTCAGTTTTTTCTGGCCACGACCAAAGCGTCTAAGTTTTATACAGATGTGGAGTTTCCAGACCGCTGCTATCTGCTTTTTGGACGGGAAACGAAGGGGCTGGCACCGGAAATTCTACAGCGCTATCCGGACCGGCAGATCCGCCTGCCGATGAGAAAGGATGCGAGGTCCTTAAATCTGTCCAATTCAGTCGCGGTGATTGCGTATGAGGTTCTGCGTCAATGGGGCTTCCCAGGCCAGGTGTGACGGCCACGGATGGCCTAATGTCGCGTTGCCATGGATGGCAAGGAGCGACAAGGTTACGGATGGCCTAATGTCGCGATGCCATTTAACTCACCATATCCGGAGGTAGTATGCTTTCTTATTTATCAACATTTTTACTGGCAGTCCTATTTGCTTTGATTTTAACACCCATCTCCATTATCCTGGCCAGAGAATGGGGTGTGATGGATTATCCGGGCGAGCGGAGAATACATAAGACCCCGATTCCGCGTCTCGGCGGTGCTGCGATTTATCTGGCTTTTTGGCTGGCTGTTTTTCTGATGGTAGCCGTGAATAAAATGCTGATCGGACTTTTCCTCGGCAGCACAATTATTTTTGTGGTCGGCATCTATGATGATGTAAAAGGAATGAGGCCTCTGGTCAAACTGCTCTGGCAGATCCTAGCCGCGGTGATTCTGATCTTTTTTGGTATGGCAGTCCCGCATATTACACTGCCTCTATATGGAGTCGTCCAACTAGGCTTGATCGGCAATATCTTTGCCGTGCTATGGATTGTCGGTTTGGTCAATGCTGTGAATATATCCGACGGTATGGATGGCCTCGCTTCGGGTATTTGCTTTATTGCGGCGATCACATTATTCTGGTCCGCAACCATCCGTTCAGCCTATCCGGGGGCCGATCTTCTGATGCTGGCCCTGAGCGGCGTAACGCTGGGCTTTTTGTTCTATAACTTTAATCCTGCTAAAATCATTATGGGTGATTCCGGGAGCATGTTTCTCGGCTATATGATCGGATCAGTCTCCATTTGGGGTTTGCTGAAAACCGCTACAGTACTCGGTTTGGTTTTCCCGTTGCTGGTGCTCGGCATGCCTTTGATGGACATGCTGTTTGCGATCATCCGGAGGAAGTGGAAAGGACATTCGATCGTCCGGGCAGATAGGGGACACCTTCATCACCGGTTGCTCGATACTGGCCTGAACCAGCGCCAGGCAGTGTTTGTTCTATATGGAATCAGCCTTTGTTTCGGGCTGGCGGCAATTTTCTCCGCCTATGGACACTGGTACATCGCGGCGATTCTGGTGGTCATTGACCTCGGCATTATTTTGCGGATTATGTTCAGAAAGTTCCGCCTGCATAACTGGTACACGGTGACAAGACCGGTTTCTGCAGACATGGAAGATAAGAAGGACGTGGAGAAGGATGACGCGGGAATGCAGCAAAAAACGGAAGAGCAGAGTCAGGCAGAAACGCAGAATCCAGAAGAGCAGAATCAAGAAGAAAAGATCAAAATGAGGAATAAAGTATGAATATTATCTTTCACGGACATGCCTGTTTTGAAATCCAGTCTGACGCAGGTCGGCTGATGATAGATCCATATTTGCGGAAGAATCCGAAAGCAAAGGTCAAACCGGCTGATTTTAAAGCGCTCGATGCAATTCTGGTCACGCATGGTCATAGCGATCATTTGGGAGACGCAGTCGAACTGGCCAGGCTGACCGGGGCAGTCCTGATCTCTAATTTTGAACTATGCCGGTATGCGGAGACCTTTGGGGTGAGGATTCATCCGATGCATATCGGAGGCAAGCACGTCTTTCCATTTGGAACTGTAAAGCTGACTCAGGCCATTCATGGTTCCGGGATCGAGCAGGCTGACGGAACCTGTCTGTATGGTGGTTTGGCCTGCGGTTTTCTGCTTCAGCTCGAAGGCAAGCGGCTTTACCATGCCGGGGATACCGGTTTGTTCGGGGATATGAAGCTTATTGGCAGCCTGACAGAAATCGATCTGGCTATGCTGCCAATCGGGGATAATTTTGTGATGGGGCCGGAAGATGCGGCCGAAGCAGCTCAGATGCTCCAGGCCAAAGTCGTGGTTCCGATGCATTACAATACATTTGAGGAAGAACAGCAGGATGCCAAGGCCTTTCTCGCGCTGCTAAGCAGAAAAGCACCGGAGAGCAAGGGAATGATTCTTGAGCCGGGACAGTATATGAAGTTATAGAATCAAAAGGACATTAATGCAGTGCTAAATCATATCAAGAAAGCTGGAAGACAAAGAAAATTTATGATATAAAAACCGATATTGATCATAAGATTAGACAAATAGATGTGTTTTATAGAAAATCCTGTAACCCTTACAGGATATTTTTTGCTTTTCAGGGCAAAAATAGACTGTAAGGAGATGAAAACAGAATGAGAACCAAAGATTGCGCGAAAGAATGCATTTATGCTGTGGACGGCGTCTGCCGTCTGGAAAACAACCATGGGCTGAAAACCCCCGAATGCCCTAACCGGGACGGTTCACTGGCCGCAGTCTCCATACTCTGAACAGGAGTGTTAAAGCATGAGAGAAAACATCACCAAGAAAAACACAGGCAATACGAAAAAAAAGGATAACAGGAAGAAGAGACCAGACTTCATTGAGGAAATGAAAATGGAGATTGCTTCGGAACTTGGCATCATCCAGCAGGTCCAAAACGAGGGCTGGGATTCCCTGTCTCCGAGAATTTCCGGGAAAATAGGCGGAAAGTTGTCTCAGAGATTAAAACGGATTAATAAATAAAAACTACTATATAACAACAATTAGTTCAAAGCCTCACCATGTGATATAATTAATGAAAAAAACAGGTGAGGCGTTTTTATTTGACAAAGACAAAGCATCAGCAGATTCTTAATTTTATTGAGGATCTCGACATAGGGAGCAAGGTATCAGTCCGGTTTATTGCCAAAGAGCTTGATGTCAGCGAAGGGACTGCTTACCGCGCAATTAAAGAAGCGGAGAACAAAGGGTTTGTCCGTTCGATCCCGAAGGTTGGGACGCTGCGGATTGAAGGGGTCAAAGAAAAACAGATTGAAGATCTTACGCTTCAGGAAGTAGCCCAAATCGTGGAAGGGCTTGTTATCTGCGGAGAGAACAGGCTGACGGAATGTCCGAATAAGTTTATTATTGCGGCGATGGAACTGAAAGATTTAGCGCGTTATCTGGAAGAAGGCGCGCTTTGTATCGTCGGCAACAGGACAGATGCCCAGCTCCTTGCCTTGAAAAATAATGTTCCTTTGCTTATTTCCGGAGGCCCGGGACCTACGGAAGAGGTCGTGGCGCTGGCCAAGAGCCTGAATTCGGTGATTATCATTTCCCCGTATGACACCTTCGTAGTTACGACGATGATCAACCGGGCGCTTTTTGACAGGCTCATCGGCAAGGAACTATTGCTCATTGAAGATATCATGGTCAAGGATGCGAAGGTTCTGGAAGACAGTGCTACGATCGGAGACTGGTATAAGCTTTCGCAAAAGACCGGACACAGCCGCTTCCCGGTCATCGATAACCAGCACAACCTGCTCGGCACTGTGACCGCGGTCGATGTCGCCGGCGAAGGCGTCGAGGTCAAGATCACCAAAGTCATGAACAGGAATCCGCTGACCGTCGGAAGAGACGATCCGGTTACCCATATCTCCCGCAAAATGGTCTGGGAGGGCTGGGAGATTGCGCCCGTACTTGAAAACGGCAAGTTGATCGGAATCATAAGCTTGCAGGATGTACTCGAGGCTTTTCAGCAGATCCAAAAGCAGCCTCAGTTCGGCGAGACCGTGGATAATCTGGTTTTAAGCGGCTTTGGTTATGTGGAAGAGTCTGAATACCTGACCATTCGGGGCGAAATCACGCAGTTTATGGTAAATGAATTTGGTTCAGCCAGCTGCGGTGTTCTGGTAACCCTGATGAATACGGCGGGTTACATTGCGCTCCGAAAAAAATACCGCTTGGATGCGATCACGGAAAATTTCAGCTTTTATCAATTCCATCCGGTTCCGGCCGGAACAGTCGTCAGCATTTCGGCCAGACTGTTGCTAGTAACAAAAAAGAACTGCAATATTGAGATTGAAGTTTTCAATGATAACGGAGTCCTGGCTAAAGGGATGATGACAGCCCGGATGGGGGATAAAAGATAGGCTATGTTCACACATCTTCATGTTCATACCGAATACAGTCTTCTGGACGGCGCGGCCAGAATCAATGACCTTGTACATTCTGCTGCTGAGCTGGAAATGCCGGCGCTTGCGATCACTGATCACGGCGTGATGTACGGCGTGCTGGATTTTTATAAAGCCTGTGGCAAACAGGGAATCAAGCCTATCATCGGCTGTGAGATCTATATGGCTCCCGGAAAAAGAACGGAACGGGTCCTCGGCAAAGATGACAAGAACTATCATCTGGTTCTTCTTGCCGAAACGAACGAGGGCTATCAGAACCTGGTGAAAATTGTTTCGCAGGCCAACGTGGACGGTTTTTATTACAAACCTAGGGCCGACAAGGAGCTTTTACAGCAGCACAGTAAAGGTTTGATTGCATTGAGCGCCTGTCTGGGCGGGGAGATCCCGGAGTACCTGATGCAGGACAATCCGGCCAGAGCCAGAGCGGCCGCGATGGAGTATCTTGATATTTTCGGTCCGGAACACTTTTATCTGGAGTTGCAGGATCATGGCATCACCGATCAGAGAAAGGTCAACGCCGGCCTCTGGGACCTGCACCGGGAGACGCGGATTCCGCTGCTTGCGACCAACGATGTCCATTATATTCGGAAAGAAGATGCGTCGGTTCAGGATATCCTGCTGTGCATCCAGACCGGAAAGACGCTGGCTGACAGCTCCAGGATGAGCTTTGAGGGCAGGGAGTATTATCTGAAAAGCAAGCAGGAGATGAATTTGCTTTTTGGGGAGACGCCCGAGGTTTTACGCCAGACGAATGAGATTGCGGAGCGCTGCAACGTCAGCTTTTCGTTTGGCCAGCATTATCTGCCGGTCTACGAGGTTCCGGAAGGCTGCACCCTGGACGAGTACCTGCGGGAATTATGCTGGAAGGCGTTCCCGGTATTCTACCCGGAGGAAACGCCGGAACAGCGCGAGCGGCTGGAATATGAGCTTGGGATTATTACCCAGACTGGTTTTTCCGGGTATTTTTTGATTGTGTCCGATTTCTGCCGGTATGCCCGGGAGCATGATGTTGCAGTCGGTCCGGGGCGTGGTTCAGCAGCTGCGAGTATGGTTGCGTACTTGCTTGGCATCACCTCCGTGGAGCCACTGCGCCATGATCTTCTTTTTGAACGTTTTTTAAATCCGGAAAGGATATCCATGCCGGATATTGATATCGACTTTGACCCGGAAGGCCGGGAAAAAGTCATCAAATATGTAACAGAAAAGTATGGGGAAGAGAAGGTTTGCCAGATCATTACGTTTGGTACCATGGGTGCCAAGGGCGTGCTGAGGGATGTCGGAAGAGTCCTGAATATACCGCTCAGCAAAGTCGATAAAGTCGCCAAAGCGGTACCGTATGAATTGGGCATGACGCTGGAAAGAGCGCTGGCCGTTTCTCCTGAATTGCAGAAAATGGTTAGGGAAGAAGAGGAAATCAAAAAGTTGTATGAGATTTCCAAGTCCCTGGAGGGGATGCCGCGGCATGCTTCCACGCATGCTGCCGGCGTCGTGATTGCCAGGGACGAATTGACCAGTTACCTTCCACTTCAGAAAACCTCCGACGGGCTCTTGATGACGCAGTTTCCGATGAAAACGGTTGAGGAGATCGGACTGCTGAAGATGGATTTCCTGGGTCTGCGGAACCTGACGATCCTGACCAAAGCGCTTGCAAATATTGAACAGGCCCGCGATATCCGGCTTGACCTGAACCATTTGCCGCTCGACGACCAAGCGACGTATCAGCTGCTTTCCGAAGGGAACAGTACAGGTGTATTTCAGCTGGAAAGCGGTGGCATGCGGGCCATCTTAAAAGATTTGAAGCCCAATTGTTTTGAAGATATTATTGCGGTAAACGCGCTGTACCGGCCCGGTCCGATGGAACAGATTCCGGAGTTCGTGCGCCGGAAGCATGGCGGGCTGATCAAAGTCCTGCATTCAAAAATAGAAGAGATTTTAAGACCGACCTACGGGATTATCGTCTACCAGGAACAGGTCATGCAGATAGCTCAGAATCTTGGCGGATACTCTCTTGGACGAGCAGATCTTCTGCGCAGGGCCATGGGAAAAAAAGACAAGAAGATCATGGCCGAAGAAAAGCAGAATTTTATCTACGGCCTGCAGGACAGCGGCGGTGAATGGATTGTGCCGGGAGCGCTCCGTCTGGGTATAGGTGAAAAGGAAGCTGAAGAGATTTTTGATCTGATGGCCAAATTTGCCGAGTACGGATTCAATAAGGGGCATGCCACGGCTTATGCGATGATCTCATATCAGACAGCGTATCTGAAGGCGAATTATCCGCTCGAATACACTGCAGCGCTGCTGAGTTCCGTAATCGGCGCATCAGATAAAGTCACTTTTTACATTCAGGAAGCCAGGAGCAGCGGCATTGAGATTCTGCCGCCCGATGTCCAGTACAGTTACCGGGATTTTACCATAGAACACGGAGCGATACGTTTCGGGCTCGAGGCGATCCGCAATGTCGGGACACAGGTGGTTGACAGGATCATCGCCGAAAGAGCTAACGGCCCGTTTGCGTCGTTTTATGACTTTATTGTACGCATGGATGCTAAAGTTCTAAACAAACGAACCCTTGAAAGTCTGATTAAGGCCGGCGCGTTTCAGTCACTGTGCAGCCGCGCTCAGGCTATGAAAGTCCTGGATCAGGCCCTGGAGCTGGCCCAGAACCGGCAAAAGGACAACGAATCCGGCCAGATGTCTTTGTTTGATCTCGACCAGGACCTCGATGAAGGGTTGCGTATGCCTGAAATACCGGAATTCAGCGAGAGCGAGATCCTAAAGATGGAGAGGGAGTATATCGGTATTTATCTCACAGCCCATCCGCTTTATTCCGTGAATGACCTATTAAGGAAAATCACGAGTTCAGAAATTGCGGCCTGTCTCGAAAGTGCGGAAGAAAAAAAGGTCATTCTGGGTGGGATAATAAATTCTTATCGGCAAACAATAACGAAAAAAGGGGAAATGATGGCTACCTTCTTACTGGAGGATCTGACCGGAACGATTGAGGTTCTGGTATTCCCCAGATTGTTTCCGGAAGTTGTCAGGATGGACAACGACCATATTGTGGTTGTTCACGGTCGTTATTATGTGAATGAAGATGAAAAGAAAATATTTGCTGAAAAAGTTCTGCCGATCGAGGAATGCAGCGTCAAACCGGATAAATTGTTTCTGAAGATTCCAAGCAATCAGGATACGGAACTGACCGATAAGATCCTGGCAATCCTTGGGGCATTTCGCGGAACGCATCCTGTCTATTTCTTTTGCCAGGATAATAAGAAGACCTTTGAGATAAGTCCAAATTATTTTGTCAGGCCATCTGAAGAGCTTGACAGGGCGCTTATTGCGCTTTTGGGAAATGATCAGGTAAGATGGCAATAAAAATTTGTTGGAAGAGGCAGGATATTGTTACTTTGGGGCGAATCCCATAAATAGATTTTATGACGCTGAGATATTTTCTGAACTGAAGGAGATTTTTTGTGCGAACTGCGATATACCCGGGGACATTCGATCCAGTAACCAATGGGCACCTTGATATCCTGCATAGAGCTATTTACCTTTTTGACCGTGTCATTGTGGCGGTAGCTTCCGAAAGTAACAAACAGACGCTTTTTTCATTGGAAGAAAGGCAGGAACTGTTGAGATGCGAAACCAGCGATATGAAAAATGTTGAAGTCAAGTCTTTTGGCGGTCTGACTGTGGATTTTGCGCGTGAATGCGGAGCTGTTGCGCTGATCAGAGGCTTGCGGGCCATGACGGATTTCGAATACGAATTTCAGCTGGCTTTGATGAATAAAAAGCTGGCTCCCGACATCGAGACCGTCTTTTTAATGACAAAAAGCGAGTATTCGTTCATCAGTTCCAGCTCGATCAAATCGGCGGCAAGTCTGAAAGGAGATGTTTCAGGATTAGTTCCGCCAAATGTGGAGAAAGCAATGATTCAAAAGTATAATAAGATGGTCTAAATGCTTATTGGAGGATAGAATATGTGGACAGTCATTTATATAGCACCAAATAAAGCAGTCGCTGAAAAATATCAAAAAGCATTTGCAGACGAAGGTATTTTAGTCCAGCTAAAAGCAGTAGGTTCCCAAGAATCCGTCGACGTAAGCGTCGAAATACTCGTGCCGGAGTCGGAGGCTGAGGAAGCCAACGAGATCCTGACCGGTATTATGCGTTCATAATCCAAGTTGTCTTTATCGGAGTAAAAAATAATATGAAAATGGCCGTAAAAAAAGTGGCAATGTACTTGCGTTTTTGACGCTGATATTATAAAATAGCAAAAGTAAGGCGTGCCGAAGTGGCGGAATTGGCAGACGCGTCGGTCTCAAAAACCGATATCTGTGAGGATGTGCCGGTTCGACCCCGGCCTTCGGCACCATGAAATTTAAAGGCTTTTGGGCCTTTTTATTTTTTGCCCAAATGTATTGAAATTTATATTTGTACAGATTTTTTTAGGCAGATAACACAAGAAGAGGGCGATATTATTTCATCCTCTTCTTTGCATTATTATTTGGACTTTTGATCATCCCTATTTAGATGGAAAATCAGTGTAAAAGAAGGATTTTAGTATATGACTGTAAAATATATGCTAAATTAGCAAAAGATTCTTGTTAATGTATAAAACAAGGTATATAGGAGGAAAATCATGGATTTTATTGATGAATTGATATGAGGGGAAACGAACAAAGGCAACTGTTGATAAATTTAAGGAAATAGTAAAAAAATCATACAACCAATTTCTAAATGAGATAGTTAATGATCGGCTAAAAGCTGCGATGGGTGATTCAGAAAAGGTTGAACAAGAACCACAGGAGGCAGCAACTACTGTACAGAAGGATCAGGAATTAAAAAATAAAATAGAGACAACACAAGAAGAGTTAGAATATTATTATGCAGTAAAAAGTGTTTTGAATCCGGCAGTTAATTCATCAAGGATATTCTTTAGAGATACCGAATCATATTTTGGTATTCTATTGGATGATAATAAACTAAAGTGGATATGTAGATTAGGCTTAAATGCACAGCAGAAATATTTATACATTCCTGATGAGAATAAACACCCGATTCGAATTCAAATATCGGACGTTGATGATATCTATAACTATCAAACACAGCTGATAGAATCAGTAAAAAGATACCTATCGTAAGAGTATATATAGGAAGAGCATGATCAATCATGCTCAGATTACTGACGAACCCCATGATTAAAAATTAATGGGGTTCGTTTTTGTTTTATTTAAGCATACGAAAGAATATTCTTGTCAGAATAAAGTAAACACATTTAAAAGGCTCAGATTTTATTTCATGAGCCTTTACTATTTGTATAAATTAACATATATCATACATAATAGAATAATGTATTAAAGAAAAGTTTAATTAATTTGCTTGTATATATATGGAAAGTAGGTTAAAATAAATGTACAAGAAATATCGATTAGAACGGAGGGGAAGAGAGGTGGCGAGTGCAAAAACAGCAGTTCTTAATACGACAAAAAAATCTGGAAGATTTGATATTCTACGCGAATCACTATCTTTGTCCCTTGATAGAAAAACTGCAAGAGCTATACACAAGGCAAAGAAAGATGCGCAAAAAGAGGGGAATATGGTTTCTCTGCGTAGTTTGATAAAATAAATGTACGAAGTCGTACTTGTTAAGGATGTAGAAAAGTACCTGAAAAGTTGCCCCAGTAAAATGCGAGAGCGTTTTTTGAGGCAACTTTCTACTTTAGAGGAATCTCCAAGAACTCATGGTGACATGCTGGTTGGTGAATTTCATGGATTATACCGGATGAAACTTTTTTATAATGGGGTTCAGTATCGGGCGATTTATGATATTCAGGAAGAAAAAGTAAGAGTATTAGTGCTTTTTATTGGCAAGCGAGAACAGGTATATGAAAAAGCAAAACGAAAGAAAATTGCTAAAAAATAGTTAATGATATGGATAAAATAATAAATTTCTTGGACAGATTTCTATAGAAAAGCAAAAAAAGAGAGCCATAAACAGCCAAATGACTTTTAAAGAAATACAGCGTTATCAAGGGCAAAACAACATTGTACAACTTGGTAAAAATGCCTTGAACACACTCAAAAACCGATATCTGTGAGGATGTGCCGGTTCGACCCCGGCCTTCGGCACCAAGTAAACGCTTAAAATATAGAAGGCCTATGAACGGCGAAAGATATAACATCAAAGCCCCGAGGGAGTAAGATCCTTCGGGGCTTTCGCTGCCAAGACTGGATGATTTAGATACGACCGTTAAAGTATTCAAAGGTTTTCTTAACCATGCTACCTCCAACAGAGCCATTTTGTCTTGCGGAGGTGTCTGGACCTAAGTTAACATTAAGCTCGCTGGCAACGCTTTGTTTGTTAACCGGCAATTTATACTTAGCCATTAGATATTCCTCCTTTTTGTTTATTTATCTGTAGTATCTGCATATAGGAATAAAATACACAGGTAGTTTATTTTAATTCAGTAAATTTTTAACATTTAGACCAGGGAGTGTTCAAGGATTGTTCTCGGTCTGTTGTTTTGTTTTGGCTGCATCCCATGAGGGGGATTGTCGAAAGAAGCTTATTATTTTTTGCAAGTCGTATATATAATGAATTGTATATACCTGTATAAAATCAAGGATTTTAGCCAAATTTTGAGTTTTGGGGCAGGAAATGAAATCTTCATAGCGAAGTAATAAAACCGGAAAGGGGGGATTGAAATGGAAAATCAATTTGCTGAACTGTATCATGACTTTGAGATGTATCAACACTGCCAGCTTATCTTTTCAGAACAGGCTCCGGATGGCGTAAAAATCCAGCAAATCTCTTATGATACGTTTAAACCGATTAAAGATGATAACGGGATATTATACTTCCCAATGAACGAACTCGGTTTCGGGTATTTTATCACCAATAATTTTAATATTGTGAAAATGCCTTCCAAACAAAAAAAAGTAATGTATAGGATTGAAAAAGATGGAGAAGAATACTTTTCCATTTATTTATTTGGTCCAAAGAAGTAATTACGTGCCTTTCCGTAACCCTCACAATTACTTTAAGTTTTTTGAGTTCTATTGCCATAAAGAATTTAGAAAACTGCAAGTAAATTGGCAGGTTTTACATTGTTTCAGTGTAAAACGGTTACATACTAAAAGGTAGAACAAATTTGCAATCGACAATTTACGAATACGGGTGTTTATGATTCGGATCTGAGTCTAAACACCCGTATTTGCTGTTCATCGGACAATGATGGATTGAGGGACGATGGATGTAATCAAATGGTTCTTATGGTATTCTTAACATAGATGTCGGTATAAGGTAGTGAAGAAAGACGAAAAGGTTTCGAGCAGCGAAAGTACTGCCGGAGGTGGGAATTCAGCCGGTCAAAGCGGAAGCAGTTCTCAAATTAATTCTGAAGCGACAAAAGTGCTGCTGCGTACTGTTTACAGCCAATTAGGGACCGTCTATGCAAATGTAAAAACAGTGCAGGAAAAGCAAATTGTCGGATCCATGATGACGGTTGTCAATAATCTGATCCAAAATCCTTCCTCGCCTTATCGCGATCAAGCCGGCAGGGTCATCGCAGAATACAACAAGCTTACCGCGGAAGAAAAAAAAGTGATCTAAAGCTTGCGATGCTGACCTATATGGACACCGATATCGCTTTGAAATTAAAGGAGTTATTCGGATTATAAAAAAACAACGATGCAAGCATTAAATAAGCTGGAAATTGAGTATTAAATATGTATTGAAGTTGATATCAAACGTGAATTTGTGGTATTATTAATTTTAATTGTCTTATAATTCTTACTTTAGGAGGTCTCGTGTGCAGAGTGCAAGGGTTACCATTTTTGCCGGTCACTATGGCAGCGGCAAGACGAGTATTGCTGTAAACTACGCCTTGTGGCTGAAAAAAAGTCATCAGAAAGTCACCATTGCCGATCTGGATATTGTTAACCCTTATTTCAGAACGAAAGATAGCGCGCAGATGCTGAAAAGGTCAGGGATTAAGCTGATCTCCTCGGATTATGCGAATTCGAATGTTGATATTCCTGCTGTTCCGGGAGAAATCAATGCGATATTTGACGAACGCGATGCCTATGCGGTGATTGACGTTGGCGGAGACGACAGAGGCGCCTATGCTCTCGGCCGCTATTACGAACAGCTCCACCGTACAGATGCTGCTGCTTACATTGTTGTAAATATGTACCGGCCTTTGAGCCGCGATGCCGAAGCGACGATTAGCATTAAATACGAAATTGAAGCGGCAGCGCGAATCAAATTTTCCGGAATTATTAATAATTCCAACCTGGGTAATGCTACTACCGCCTCCGATGTCATGAATTCGCTTCCTTACGCAGAGCAAATCTCTGAAAGGACGGGACTGCCGGTTGTGATGACAACCGTGCAGAGAAGTCTGGCAGCGGAACTGGCAAGTAATATTCAAAATATATTTCCAATAGATTTGGAGGAGTATGAATGGCAAAAGTGACGAAACTAACAATCGAGGCAGACAGATGCAAAGGCTGCTCTCTTTGTGTAAACGCTTGTCCTAAGAAGTTGCTTAGACTTTCGCCCGAAACCCTTAACAGCAAAGGATTTCATTCTGCGGAAATGACCGATCAGCAAGCGTGCACTGCCTGTGGGTTCTGTGCGATTATGTGTCCCGATGTTTGTATTCAGATTGAAAAAGAGGTGAATTAAAGCAAATGGCGGAAAAAGTATTAATGAAGGGAAACGAAGCAATTGCCGAAGCAGCGATTATGGCCGGATGCCGTCATTTCTTCGGTTATCCGATAACGCCTCAGACCGAGGTTGCAGCGTATATGGCCAAACGTATGCCGAAAATGGGGGGAACCTATTTGCAGGCGGAAAGTGAAATCGCAGCCATTAACATGGTTTACGGAGCATCCTCAGCGGGAGTCCGTGCGATGACATCTTCATCAAGCCCGGGAATTTCCCTGAAAAGCGAAGGCTTATCCTATATGGCAGGAAGCGATCTGCCTGCAGTGCTGGTCAACATTCAGCGTGGCGGTCCTGGACTTGGCGGAATCCGTCCGTCCCAGTCCGACTATTTCCAGGCAACACGGTCTTCCGGTCACGGAGACTTTCATATGATTGTACTCGCACCGAATAACGTTCAGGAAATGTTCGACCTGACGGTAGAAGCTTTTGAACTGGCTGACCAGTACCGGATGACCGCGATGATTTTAGGCGACGGGATGCTCGGACAGGTGATGGAGCCTGTGGACATCAGCCGTGGCGAAGCGGCGTCAAACGTTACCAAGGATTGGGCGCTGACTGGAACAAAAGGTCAGAGAAAAAGAAATGTCATTAATTCGCTTTATCTCGAAGCCGAAGAGCTCGAGATGCTTAACTTGAAACGTTTTGAAAAATACGCGGATGTTGAGAAAATTGCCAGAACGGACAATTACCTGACCGAGGATGCGGAAGTAATTATCGTCGCTTATGGTATCTGCGCCAGAATAGCCCGAAATGCGATTAACGAAGCCCGTAAAAAAGGCATAAAAGCAGGGTTGATTCGTCCGGTTACTTTATGGCCGTTCCCGAAAAACCAGCTGAAAACCGCAGCGGAAAAAGCAAAGGCTTTTGTGGTGGTCGAAATGAGTATGGGTCAAATGATTCAGGATGTGGAGCTGAGCATCCGCTGCAGCCGCCCGGTGCATCTCTGCAGCCGTACCGGTGGGATGGTTCCGACTCCAGAAGCTGTCTTGGAAGCCATAGAAAACGCTGCGCAGGCGGAAAGGAGTTAATTATGGAAATCGTTTTTCAAAGACCGAAAGCACTTTCAGATGTATCCAGTCACTATTGCCCCGGCTGTACCCATGGGATTATTCACAGGCTGGTTGCAGAAGTTCTGGACGAACTTGATCTTACCGGAAAAACAGTCGGTGTCGCCCCTGTTGGCTGCGCTGTACTTGCTTATAACTATTTTGAATGTGATATGGCGCAGGCAGCGCACGGCCGGGCTCCGGCAGTTGCGACAGGCCTTAAGCGCGCCAATCCGGCCAATATCGTCTTTACGTACCAGGGTGATGGAGACCTTGCGGCCATTGGGACGGCTGAGACCATTCATGCAGCGGCCCGAGGTGAGAATATCACCATTATCTTTGTCAACAATGCTATTTACGGCATGACCGGCGGACAAATGGCCCCTACGACCATCCCTGGCCAGATCACCCAGACCTCTCCTTACGGAAGAGATCCAAAGTATGCAGGCTTCCCCCTGAAAGTCTGCGAAACGCTTTCCACGATTGACGGGACGGCCTACGCCGAGCGCGTATCTGTCGATAGTGTTAAAAATGTGATCAACGCCAAGAAGGCGATCAAAAAGGCTTTCGAATATCAAATCGCCGGGAAAGGCTTTACGATTGTCGAGGTTCTGTCGACCTGCTCGACCAACTGGGGGCTTGAGCCTGTTGAGGCGCTCACCTGGCTGCGCGAGAACCTGATTCCTTACTACCCGCTGGGTGTCTATAAGGATAAGGAGGTTTTCTAATGAGCACGACACTTGAACTTATGATTGCAGGGTTTGGCGGACAGGGTGTGCTGTTTGCCGGCAAAATTCTCGTCTATGCCGGGCTGCTCACGGGCAAGGAAGTCAGCTGGCTTCCGTCCTATGGGCCGGAAATGCGCGGCGGCACAGCTAATATCAACGTGATTGTTAGCGATACACCGATCGGATCACCGATTATTACCTATCCCGGGATGTTGGTTGCGATGAACCAGCCGTCCCTCGAAAAATTTGAAAGTGATGTCCAGAAAAACGGGACAATCATCATTGATTCCTCCCTGATCCCGATTCAGGTACAGCGTCCCGATGTTCAGACCTTTTATATACCGGCCACGAAGCTGGCTGAAGACGCTGGTCTGAAAGGACTCGCGAATATGGTCATGGTTGGGAAAATTGCCAAAGAAGCCGGCATTTTTGATTTGGAGATGCTGAATAAAGCAGTATCCAAGTCGATTCCGGAGAGGAAGAAAGATCTTCTGGCATCCAATATCAAAGCGATAGAAATCGGGTATAAATTTAACTAAAGTCGTAGCGTCTTAACTTAAGTAGTAGCGTTTTGACTTAAGTATTTTAAAAAAGTCTTGTAAAAGTATTGCCGTATTGTATTACAGCATAGTATTATAATACTATTGAAACATAGTGTTATAGTATAGTAGTATGATTCGGCAATTATTTTAGTATAGCAGGAAGGTTCTAAACGCTTTCTGCTATACATAAGTGCAGCTAAGGCTGTAGCCTTAGCCAAGGCTTGGCTTCAGCCAAGTTTACTTAAAACAGGAAAATTATAAGGAGGTGCCATTAACTTGACTGATCAACTAAAGGATATGGGCGCACGTTTATTGATGCTGCGCGAGTCAACGGGCTTCACGCCGGAAAGGATTGCTGAGATACTCGATGTTCCGGTTGCGGATTATCTTCAATATGAAACAGGGGAAAAAGATTTTTCGTTTAGTTTTCTGTACAATGTTGCAGGTATTTTAGGGGTTGACGTACTGGATATCATCAGCGGTGAGTCACCGAAGCTATCCACCTGTTGCGTGGTCAGAGCCGGCGGCGGGTATGAGATCAACCGCCGAAAAGCTTACGATTACAAGCACCTGGCCTTCACCTTCCGCAATAAGAAAGCTGAACCGTTTATGGTGACAGTAGAACCGAACAATGCAATACCGGAACGTCATTCCCATGACGGGCAAGAATTCAATTACCTGGTTTCAGGATCCATGGACTTTTTTATCGGTGAGATGGTTTACGAACTCGGTGAGGGTGACAGCGTTTACTTCGATTCGTCCGTTCCCCACGCGATGAAGGCCCATGGCGATGCTCCGGCAAAATTCCTGGCCATCGTCATGAAATAAAGGAGGACGCGCACATGATCATGTATGAGAAGTATATTGGCAGACACCGGGACGACTATGTCACGCTGGAAGATTTATATAAGAATTTTAAGGTGACCTGTCCGGATGATTTTAACTTTGCCTACGATGTCCTTGATAAACTGGCTGAGGAGAAACCCGATCAGCTGGCGATGCTCTGGGTAAGCAATAATGGTGAAGAAAAAAGAATTACGTTTGCTGAAATGAAACGCTGGTCTGATAAGACGGCGAATTATTTTAAGTCACTTGGCATTAAAAAAGGAGATCTTGTCCTACTGGTTTTAAAAAGAAGCTATTTGTTCTGGTATGCGATGATGGCCCTGCATAAAATTGGCGCAGTGGCCGTTCAAGCAACGAACCTGCTGACGGCTAAAGATTATATCTATCGCTGCCAGGCGGCAGGTATCAAGATGGCCGTGATTACCGCAGACGGTGATTGTACCCGGCATTTTGACGAGGCTGCTCCAGAATGTAAAACGGTTCAGATGAAAGCGGTGACCAAACATAAGGATGCAGGAGAGGGCTGGCTCGATTTTGAAGCCGGGATTGAAGCTGCGTCTGACAAATGGGAACGCCCTACCGGCGAAGAAGCGACCAAAGTCACGGATATGCTGATTATGGCCTTTTCCTCCGGAACGACCGGCTATCCCAAGATGGTCTCGCATGATCATGCTTATCCCTTAGGACATATTATGACGGGCATTTTTTGGCACAGAGTAGAGCCTGGCGGCCTTCATTTCACAATTTCCGACACTGGCTGGCTGAAATCCCTCTGGGGCAAAATGTATGGCCAGTGGTTAGGTGAATCAGCGGTTTTTACTTATGACTTTGATACATTCAACGGTGCGGATATTTTGCAGAAACTGGAGAAATACCAGATAACCACTTTCTGTGCACCGCCGACCATGTACCGCTTTATGCTGCGGGAAGATGTCAAGAGCTACAATTTGTTGGCGCTGAAACACTGCTGCACCGCAGGAGAGGCCTTAAATCCGGAAGTGTTCAATCAATGGCGGCAGGCTACCGGATTGCGTATCTTTGAAGGCTTTGGGCAGTCGGAGACAACCGTCTGCTGCTCAATCCTGTACCCATGGGTGCAGCCGCGACCCGGTTCGATGGGGATGCCTACACCCGGTTATCAGATGGTTGTTGCGGATGAAGACGGCAAAGAGGTTGACCCTGGTGTGACCGGGGAAATCTGCATCAAAGCTCCGGATTACGCGACCAAGACGAAAGGTCTTTTCATGGGCTATTACCGGGACGAAGTGAATACGCAGCGTTCCTGGCATGACGGCCTGTATCATACCGGTGATCTGGCCTACCGTGATGAGCTTGGTTTCTTGTGGTATATCGGCAGGAATGACGACATTATTAAATCATCCGGTTACCGCATCGGGCCTTTTGAAGTCGAGTCGGCGCTCGCAGAGCATCCTGCTGTTCTGGAATCAGCGGTAACGGGTGTTCCGGATCCTATCAGAGGATTTAATGTCAAGGCGACGATCGTACTGAACAAAGGTTACGAACCTTCGGAAGACATGATTAAGGAATTGCAGGATCATGTCAAAAAGGTAACCGCACCCTATAAATATCCGAGGGTAATTGAGTTTGTGACCGAGCTTCCCAAAACCATCAGCGGCAAAATCCGCAGGGTTGAAATCAGGGAAAAGGATTCGCGGTCCGAATAAACGTACAGGATAATTGACATAAGAAAGAGGATGCAGTTTTTGCTGTGTCCTCTTTCTATTTCCACTATGTGCCTGATCCTATATATTTCGGCTGATTACTCTAAGTTATTGTGGACTTATATATCACTGTTTGCAGTTATTGTATAAAAATAGGACTAATGGCCTATATAATATTTGGGTCCGTTGTCATATCCTAAATTTAAATATAATGTTTAATAATGGAAGAGTGAAAGGAAAAGAAGATGGAAGCTGTCGAATTTGGTAAAAAAACAGATAATGACGTGTACGTTGCCAAAGAATGCAAAATAACAGGAAAAATAAACTCCAGAACCAATGTGATAATTGATGGGGAGCTTGAAGGAACAATTGAAACAAAAGCAGATCTGCTTGTGGGTCCGCATGGAAAAGTAGAAGCGGAAATTTTTGCTGTAAACGCCCGGATACAGGGAGAAGTACATGGGAATATTACAGCTGAGAACTTATTGGTAATAGCTTCAACTGCCGTAGTCTATGGCGATATAAAAACAAAAGGGCTTCAGATTGAACAGGGTGCAAGGTTCATAGGGAAGAGTCAGAACCATGACCAAGCAGATGGCATAACTGTACTGGAATCCAACCCTGAGACTGAATATGTGAGCGAGCCTTCTGACGATCTTAAATCCATAGAAGAAAAAAAGAAAAAGTCAAAACTTTCCTTTAAGCCTATTGTCTATAACAGGATGCCTTAGAGAGGCGGGAACTGTCTGCCCTCGGAGGTCAATGCCAATATCCGGGAGATCTCCGATACTTTTCAGAGAAAAGCAGATGAAGGATCGAAATCAATGATGCAGCGGACAAAGAAGTATGAATGACTGAAATCAGCGGATATTAAACGGCTTGCAGTAATGCAGCCGTTTATTTTTCTGTGCTGTGTACTTGTTGTACTTGATTCTAGAAAAGGTTATGATATAGAAAGGTATATTCAAAGGAATTGTTTTGACGAATGATTCCGAGGGAGATTCTGAAGAAACGGTTCTTGAAAGGAGTATTACAATGCCCCGGATGCTGATCTTAGACGGTAACAGTCTTATAAATAGAGCTTTCTATGCGCTTCCGCCGCTTACTTCCAACGAAGGGCTTCCGACGAATGCTGTACACGGTTTTTTAACCATGCTGTTCAGGCTACAGAAAGAGCAGAAGCCAGATTATTGGGTCGTAGCTTTTGACAAGACGAAAGCAACGGTCCGCATCGAGCAGTTTGCAGGCTACAAAGCTCACCGGAAAGAGACACCGGAGACTTTGCGGCCGCAGTTTAATTATCTTAAAGAAATTTTGCGGGTGATGGCCGTTCCGATCCTGGAACTGGAAGGTTACGAAGCGGATGATATCATAGCGACAGTAAATGATCTGGCGATTGCCCAGCAAATAGAAGTTTTAATCTTTACCGGAGACAGGGACGCTCTTCAGCTGATTTCACCGCATAGCTCTGTGCTGCTGACAATGAAAGGGATTTCGGAAGTTGAATGTTACAACGAACAACGGCTGGAAGAAAGATATCTGCTGAAGCCTGCTCAGATTATCGATCTGAAAGGCCTGATGGGGGACGTTTCGGACAACATCCCCGGGATTCCCGGTGTGGGGGAAAAGACAGCACTGAAACTGCTTCACGAATATGGGTCCGTCGAAAATGTGCTGCAGAATAAGGATGAAGTCAAAGGCAATAAATTAAAGGAACTGCTGAATCAATACGCTGATCAGGCACTCTTAAGCAAAAAGCTCGCAGCAATGATTCACGATGTGCCGGTTGCGTTTTCTCTTGACGACTTAAGATGGGCGGAGCCGGACAAAGATGCCTGCAAAAAGATCCTTCATGGCTACAGCTTATATAAAGTCGCGTCGCTGTTTGAACAGAGCCTCGCTGCGGTAACGGGTCCTGAGCAAATCATCGAAAAAGGCAAGAAGCAAAAAGCATCAGGGGCAGAGATCATTGATACTATCCAGCAAGAAAAGAACATGGACGGAGAAGGCTGGCTGGAGCTGCTGAATACCTGGCTTGAGCAGAAACCGGTCCTCGCACTCAGTTATCGTTTTGAGGGCAGGAATATTCATCAGGGGCTCTGGACTGAAATGGGGATCTGCGATGAACATTATACGTATTCGCTAAACCGGTATGCTGCTGCTCCAAGTGTACTGCGTCTCTGGGAAGAAATCCTGGCTGACGACGGTGTCCGCAAAGTGGTGGCAGACAGCAAGGGGGTATATTCACTGCTTCTGAATGAGAATAAGACATTCGCCGGCGTTGATTTGGATTTAAGCCTGGCCGCTTATCTGTTAAACCCGAACCGGTCCAATTATAGCGCTTCCGAATTGCTGGGGGATTATGTGACGGATCTGTTTTCAAATACGCCGGCCCGTGAGGCTGCGTTGCTGCGGAAACTTGCCGCTTCCTATATGGAAAAACTGGCGGAAGACGATCTTGAAAAGCTCTTGCATGAGGTTGAAGAGCCTTTAAGCCTCATATTGGCTAGGATGGAAAAGACCGGAATTGCCCTGGACAAGGCGAAACTCCAGGAATATGGTCAGGAACTTGAGGTTAAGATCGGCCGATTGGAAAGTGAGATTTACAATCTGGCCGGTGAAAACTTTAATATCAATTCGCCGCAGCAGCTTGGCAGGATTCTATTTGAGAGTTTAGGGCTCCCGCCACTCAAAAAAACCAAAACGGGTTATTCAACAGATGCAGAAACGCTGGAAGAATTGCGGACAGAGCACGCTGTCGTGGAAAAACTACTGGAATACCGGCAGCTGGTCAAACTGAATTCCACCTATGTCAAGGGCCTGCTGGCCCAGTGCTGTGACGGCAAAATTCATACCACGTTTCAGCAGACGGTTACAGCTACCGGCAGACTTTCCAGTACCGAACCGAATCTGCAAAACATTCCAATCCGTCTGGAAGAAGGCCGGAGACTTAGGAAGGTTTTCCAGGCAACTCAGGAAGACTGGCTTTTGTTATCCGCGGATTATTCTCAGATCGAATTAAGAATTCTGGCGCATTATTCGAAAGATCCAATACTTTGTGAGTCCTTCCTGGTCGGGGAAGACGTGCACAGGCGTACAGCTGCCGAGGTGTTTGGCGTAGCGCTGAACGAAGTCAATTCAGATATGCGGCGCAAGGCCAAAGCGGTTAACTTTGGTTTAATGTATGGTCTGACGGACTTTGGACTGGCCCGCGATCTGACCATTTCGAGAAAAGAAGCAAAATACTATATCAGCCAGTATTTTGAAAGATACAACGGTGTTCACCGGTATCTCGAGGAGGCTGTCACTGAAGCTAAAGAAAAGGGAGAGGTTCGTACGCTGCTGAACCGGCTGCGGAAAATCCCCGAATTGTCTCATCCAAACAGAATGACGCGGCAGTTTGGCGAACGGATTGCCAAGAATACCCCGATTCAGGGAACCGCGGCTGATATTATGAAAATTGCGATGATCAAAGTAGCGGAAGCGATTGAGGGCCTGCAGGCAGAAATTTTGCTTCAGGTTCACGACGAACTGGTAGTCCAGGTCGAACCGTCAGCGCTTCCCAAGGTCGCAGCAATTGTCAAGAAAGAGATGGAGCAGGCTTTCCCGATTTCTGTTCCATTGCTGGTAGACTGCAAAGTCGGAAGCAACTGGTATGATATGGTCCCTTATCAGGTGGATGCGCTGTTGTTTTAGGAGGTCGATCCGATGCCTGAACTGCCCGAAGTAGAAAGTATCCGGCTGTCCCTGGCTGCAAGGATTCTGGGAAAGACAATTGAAGATGTCGAAGTCCGATGGCCTCCGGCAGCAGTTTCTCTGGCGGATGAGGATTTCAGCGCTTTGGCCAGGAACCGGACGATTGAAAGCCTTGACAGACGCGGCAAGTATCTGCTCATGAACCTGAGTCACGGCCTTACGATGATCATTCATTTCAGGATGACCGGACGTTTGATCTATTATCCTGAGCAGCACGAGCCAAATAAACATACGCATGTTGTGTTTAGGCTCGATCAGGGGGAGCTTCATTACTCCGATATCCGTAAATTCGGCAGAATACAACTGGTGTCTTTTCAAATGGCCTTTAAGGCTGCCTGCTTGGCTAAACTTGGTCCGGAACCGCTGGACGAGTCATTTACATTTGACCAGCTCGGGATGCGTCTCGCCAGGAAAAAGAGTACGATCAAGGCTGCGCTGCTGGATCAGACCGTCGTAGCCGGTATCGGAAATATTTATGCGGACGAGGCTCTGTTCCGCGCGGGCATTTTGCCGGATAGAAATACGGCTTCGTTAAAGGTGTCGGAGATTATTCTGCTTTACGATGCGATCTGTGAGGTTCTGCAGGAAGGAATCACGGCTGGCGGAACATCATTTCGTGATTATCGTGATGCAGACGGCAAGAAGGGTGCATTTCAGGAAAATCTGATGGTTTACGGACGCAGCGGTCAGGAGTGTAAATATTGCGGAGGTCAATTGGCTAAAATCAAAGTAGCCGGAAGGACAACGGTGTACTGTCCGAACTGCCAGAAATAGATGAAATTTGTTTTGAAGAAGGAATAACTTTTAATGCAGGAAGAAAGAATCCAGGAGGAGTATTTCACAGAAGGATGAGCATACTTTATTGCAATGGACTTGAAATTGAAGTAGCAGGGAGCACTCTGCTGGATCATATAACGCTGCGTTTGGAAAAGGGTCAAAAAGCCGGCCTGGTCGGAGCCAATGGGGCAGGTAAGACAACACTGATAAGGGCTGTCATGGGAGAGATTGCTCATGAAAGCGGAGATATCAACTGGCAGGGTACTGTCGGTTATCTGCCGCAGACGACTGCATCCTCAGCAGAACACGGTACAGTATTTGAACAAATGCTGGCGGAACGTCAGGATATTCTTGATCTGCGGGACAATCTCAGATCCCTGGAAAATAAAATGGCGGAACAGGCCGACGAGAAAACGCTCGAAAGGTACAGTCTGTTTACGGAACAGTATGAAAGGGCGGGCGGTTATGCGCTCGAAGCCAGGATCCGCAAGATCCTGACCGGACTCGGGATGGACCGGCATCAGACGACTGAAGCGAATCATTTAAGCGGTGGTCAGAAAACCCGTCTGGCGCTTGGCAAACTTCTGCTGCGTGATCCGGACGTTCTGATTCTTGACGAGCCTACGAACCATCTCGATATTGAGGCACTGGAATGGCTTGAAAATTACCTGGCCGATTATGCTGGAGCTATGCTTGTCGTTTCCCATGACAGGTATTTCCTGGACAGGGTCGTGGACAGCACCTTCCTGATTGAGGATGGGTTCCTGAAAGCTTACAATGGCAATTATTCGGAGTTTGAACTGCAGCGGAATATTGAAAAAATATCGCTGACCAGAGAAGCGGAACGGATCAATAAAAAAATTGCGGACCTGGAGGAGTATATCCGGCGTCATGGTGCCGGAATCAAAGCTAAACAAGCCCGGGGCAGGGAATCCATGCTGAAAAGAATTACGCCGGTGAATGCGCCGAAAGATTCGAAAAAACTCAGCATAAGCCTCCAGGCCAAAACCCGCTCAGGAGACCGGGTTCTCGAGATAGACGATCTGGCCGTTAAGTACGGGCAGAAAACCATATTTGAACATGTAGGTTTGGAATTGCGCCGGGGTGATAAGATTGCCCTGCTCGGCAGAAACGGGATTGGAAAGACAACGCTGTTAAGAGCTGTTACAGGACAAATCCCGTATAACGGTACGATCCGGACCGGGGCGAATGTCTCCGTCAGCTACTATTCCCAGGAGCATGAGAATATTGGCTTAAGGGAAATTGTCATGGACGAGATCCGTTATTCTTCAACGCTTGACGATCCGGAAATACGCAATGTTTTAGCCCGTTTTGGCTTCCGGGGAGAGGATGTATTCAAACCTGTTGCTGGTTTAAGTGGGGGAGAGAAAAGCAGGCTGGCACTTTGCAAGCTTTTTCTGAATCAGGGGAACCTGCTTTTGCTTGATGAGCCGACCAACCATCTCGATATGGAGACGAGAGAAGTCCTGGAGGAAGTGTTGCAGGATTACAACGGGACAATTTTGACCGTATCCCATGACAGGTACTTTCTGAACCGAATCGTGAATAAGATTGCTTTGCTTACAGTGAATGGTCTGAAGGTATTTGAGGGAGACTACACGGCCTATCGTGAAATGAGCGAGAAGAGTGAAGATGAAGAAAAAGAATCTGCTCAAGCCGCTCAAGATCAGACCTGTAAAAATGAAGAGGTTCAAAAAGCCAGAGATTACAGGGAAGAGTCCAAGAATACCAAACGGATAGAAAAAAAGATCAAGCAAATCGAGGAAAAAATTGCGGAAACAGAATTATTGCTTCAAGAAATTGAGGATAAGCTCGATGCCGCAGCCAGTGATTATGAACTGACATTGTCACTTCACCAGTCGTATGAGAAAGTGCAGATAGAGCTCGATCATCTGATGGAGGAGTGGCTGGCTTACCAGGATTAGTACGAAAAAACTGACAGACCGACGATACAGATGAGCCAGCGCGGTACACCAAAACGAGGTTACAGCCATATATTATCCCGAAGGAAATACTTAAGGGGTAAAAGAATATGGGAATGGCAATGATCCTTGCTTTGGCTTTGAGTCTTGACGGTTTAGGGGTAGGGATGGCCTACGGTCTGAAGAGGATTCGGATACCGCTCAGTTCCATGATGATCATTGGTTTTTGTACGACACTCGCCATGACGGTTTCCATGTACTGCGGCCATCTGATCACGTCTCAACTTACGGTGATCCATCCCGGTATCTTGGGGGCAGTCGTTCTTATTGCAATCGGCTCGTATCAATTGATTCAGACTTTGAAAGGCAGAGCGGAACTTCCCGAAGCTGTACCGGTGATGACAACTGCAGCCGGACAGATAGATGACAATCCATATCGTACTTTGTTCTGCATTAATTTAAATTTCTTCGGCCTGGTCATTCAGGTTTTAAAGACACCGGATGCGGCAGACATTGACGGCTCCGGCGTCATTACACTGAATGAAAGTCTGCTTCTCGGCGTGGCATTGTCTCTGGATGCGTTTGCTTCGGGCGTAGCCGCTGCGCTGACAGGAATTCTCTGGTATGTCATCGGGATGGTGACATTGATGCAGATTCTGATGATCTTTACCGGTCAGGTATTGACAGGCAGACTTCCGGCGAGCGTGCTGGCGAGAGTCAGGTATCTGCCGGGGATCGTCCTGATACTCATCGGGTCATTAAAAATAATTTGAGGTTAAACATGATCAAAATTGGACTTACAGGAGGAATAGCAAGCGGCAAGACGCGTGTTGCCAGTTGGTTTGCGCAGAAGGGCATCCCGGTTTTTGACGCGGATGACGCAGTTCATAGGTTGTATGACGGGCCGTTGATCCCTTTGATCGGCAAAGAGTTTGGATCTGAATGCGTCCGAGATGGGAAGATTGACCGGGCGGAGCTGGGAAAAATCATATTTGCCGATCCTGAGGCCAGGCAAAGGCTTGAGGAACTTGTTCATCCTTTGATCCGGCAGCAGATGCAGGATCAATGCCTGAAGGCAGAAATCCAAAGTGAAAAGCTGATTATCCTGGATATTCCGCTGCTTCTGGAGACGGGATGGGGAAAATTTGTCGACGAGGTTTGGGTCGTTTATGTCCCTGCTGAAATACAAATCACCAGGCTGATGGAACGAAGTGGCTTGACTAGGGAAGAGGCCGAGCGGCGGCTTGCTGCGCAAGTGCCGCTTGAGGACAAAAAAAAGAAAGCCCACCGGGTCATTGATAATTCCGGGGACTGGAGAGAGACTGAAAAACAACTTGAGATGATTTGGAAAGAACTGTTTTCCTGAGATATCCACTCCATAGATTTTTCAGGCAAGGTCTCAGCTTGCCTTGAAGTAGCTTTGTCGTATATAATGTTTCAGAATTAAATCATATCTCCGCTTAGATGAACATACGGATAATCAAAAGATAATAAAAAAATGATGTTATCATTTAAGGGTTAACAAGATATTAGAATATATGAAATAGGATGGGTGCGTTTTGTTTATCGCAAAGAGGAAAATTGTTAAGACCATAGCAATTATTTTTTTATTGTTTATAATTTTGGCTGTATACCAGTCAAATTTTATCGGCAGAATGATGTATCCTTTTCCATACAAGCAGACGGTTGAAAAATATGCCGCCAAGTATGGAACAGATCCTTTGCTAGTGATTGCCGTAATCAGGGAAGAGAGCAGGTTCATCACCAAATCGAAATCATCCAAAGGGGCAGTCGGATTGATGCAGCTGATGCCGGGGACAGCGGAAGAGATAGCTGTCTGGCTCAATGAAGATTACGCAAAGGTTGACTTACTTGATCCGGAAACCAATATTCGTTACGGCACCTGGTACCTTGCTTCTTTGAATAAGGAGTTTTCCGGCAATACGGTTCTTACCCTGGCAGCTTATAACGCCGGGATCGGCAGGGTACAAAGCTGGCTGGATGATTGGCCGAAGGACCCGAATGCGTACCGTATTGAGGAAATTCCAATTACAGAGACCAGGGAATATGTCGAGAAAGTTTACAGAAGTTATGAAAAATATTTGGCCCTTTATGCTACTCAGCATTCTGGAGGGCGAGAATAAATGCTTTTAATTTAGTAATTGTAAGCTGTCTGTCGTTTTTGCTTTTTTGTTTGACTGCAACACTGTGGAGAGAGTCCCAAAAAGCCGAGGTCATATTGCTTTCATTCACTTCAAATACAACAAAAGGCAGGGCCCTGTGTATAATATAGTTCCTGATCTTGGATGATGAAGGAAGAGAAACCAATGCGCAGTTCACCTTTTTTCATACGGACAGGATCCGGGAGAGCCGCAATTTCATAGTACTGATGTAGGAGAAGGTTTTTCTTAGGGGTTACCCTAAAAAATCAAAATTCGGTTAGCACAGCTCCCTCAGAATCAATATCCAGGGTCAGGGCTTCAGAAGGTAAACCATTTTCTTGGAGTACGCCCTTCATCGTCAGGGCTATCTGATCTTCTTTGCCGTGAGGGCAAAAAGCAATCAAGGTCGGTCCGGAACCGCTTAGCGCTGCGCCGTACGCGCCGGCGAGCACGGCAGATTTTAAGGCTTCGGGCATACCGGGGATCAGAGAAGCCCGCTGATTTTGATGGATCCTGTCCTGAGTGGCAATCGCCAATAAATCGTATTCCTCTTTAATAAACGCATCAACTAAAAGGCCAACGCGGGAAGCGTTAAAGATCACATCAGTTCTGGAAACAGAAGCGGGCAGTATCCCACGCGCTTTTTCAGTTTCAACGAGAATATCCGGGATCACGACGACAGCTTTGAATTTTGGAAACTTCGCCAGCGTCCTCGGAATAAGCTTGTTTTCATCCATGACTGTCAGGGTGATGCCGCCGCAAAGAGCAGGCGAGACATTATCCGGATGGCCTTCGATTTCAGAAGCGACTTCAAGCAATTGAAGCCGGTTTAAAGGGTTCCCGGCTACCGCGTTGGCGATAATTAGTCCGCCGACGACGGCAGTGGAGCTGCTTCCGAGTCCACGGGCAGGCGGAACATGGCTTTCCAGGGTGATTTTTAAGGGTCTCGGCTGAAAATCAATTTTCTGCCACAGCTTGCAGGCGGTTTTCCATAAAAGGTTTTTTTCATTTGCAGGAATGTTACTCGTATAGGTGCCTTTAAGGATAATCTCCAGTTTTTCACTTTCTTCAGCCTGGATATAGTTATATAGCCTTAAAGCCAGTCCCATACAGTCAAAACCTGGTCCGAGATTTGCTGAAGTTGCTGGTACTTTTACTTGGAACATCTTTTCCTCCATTTTTTCGGCAGGTAATCTATGAATATGCCTATTTATTCGAATAAATTCTATAACAATTACTGAGGGAAGTAAACAGTCGGTACAACATTCTTAAACCCATTGCTCAAATAATTTCATTCAAGCCTGAATACCCTATATTAGGTCTGGGTGCCACAAGTTCCAGCGTCAAGCGGAGCATGGATGCGGAGCGCGGCTGTTAGCGCCATGGACAGACCGTGTAAAAACTCATCCTTAATTTACAGTTATAAAATTGATTTACCAATAATTGCTCTTGTTGTACTACAAATATAAAAATACAAAGGTCTTTTACCCCAGTACTTCAATCAA
>NZ_JAPDHR010000034.1:0-5742 GCF_030063005.1 Dehalobacter sp. | reverse complement strand
TCCATTTGAGTCACTCCCATTCTATCTAAATGTCTACCTTAGACTCTTTTGGTGACACTTAGACTCTTTGGGATATTCTCTCATTCTGCTGATTCTATGACAATCCGCCTACATGGTTTACGCTTACGAACAATCCACACATTGTCGCTCAAAAAGGGGTTTTTACTGTATTCCCCCATGATAAAGAGATTATCCCATTGAATCTCTTCTCAGACGCTTCGGACTATCTCCTTGAGATCTGTGTCGCTGCCAACAAAATTCCATTGATCACTTCTCAACTTGAGCATTATGGTGTGACACGCTTTACCCTCTATCCGGATATCACTGAGGTTACCCGTCAAATTAACCTTGAAGTCCAAGAGGAAGGTCAGTTGCCTTCTATCACCAATTCCATTATTCCGATGTAAGATATTAAAAGTTTTAAAAATGACCCAGATTGTTCGCCCCCAGATTGAGAAGTCGCTAATGGAGGGCGACTCTTCTTATACTAAAAATATTTTATTCATACGTAAAGTCTATAGGGCTTAACTTAATTAGTTAATTGATAAAATTCTCTTTTTCTGAACAGACTATATTTGTATCATTCTGTTAGAAAAGAGGTACTACTTTGAAAAAATATAATGATACTATCACTATCGGAACAATCAGTGGAATATTTGCAGCAATTGTCATGACTTTAATGGACTGGATACTTCTTTTATCTGGTATTCAATTTACGCCACCTTGGGTAGTAGCTGGAAACATTTTGCTAAACACTGACGTTCTCTATACCCCAGCTGGAATTCTAATAGGTTACATCGTTCAGTTTCTTCTTGGGTCTGGATTAGGCGTTATTGTTACTATTGTTATCAGATTAACTGGCAAAGACTATTATTTAATTAAAGGTTTAGGCGTATCCTCACTTTTTTATATTGGTAATACTGGAATAATGCAAACACTGGTAAACATAGCACCTTGGATGCGGAGTGAGATTAGTTCGACATTAATGGCACTTATTAACTTCATTGTTCTTGGTGTATTAAGTTCGTTAATCATAGCTAAATACTATGAATTTAATAATAAACCAAATTCTCAAAGATAAACTTCTTAGCTCATATTGGCAAAGTGTCGCTAAACACAGTGTTAGGCGATGGCTTTGTCCCAAAAGAAAACCTCAGGAAATTATGTATTCTCCCAAGGTTACAGCCATTTGTTGATCAGCCGCAAGAATGCTGTGTCTTTGACTGCCGGGATTCCCAGCGGTCTGGTGCCTTCTCCTTTTGGTAAGGAGTTGGCGATTCTACCACCTTTCATGGATAGCGTACGTCTCAACCTTCATATTCGTCTTGACAACAGGCGGCCACTCTTTGAGCCTTTCGACCATATTTTCTGCAAGCCGGCTCGCGTCTTTATTGCATTTTTCCTTCACCGCCGGATCAAGTCTGGCCAGTTGTCCGAGCGCTGTCAGCAGTTCGTAGAACGTATCGGCGATCGTTTTGCAGCAAGCGGCGCATTTTTCTTCATACTCCGTGGTAAAGGTTGAGGGGACTGCAGTTTTTGGCCCACTTTTTGGTTTGCCGGTTTTTTTGACGGTTATATATTCTATTTTGATATCCTGAGGATTATTTGGTATGGGCGTGACTTGAGCCTGCACTTTCTCCGGAGCGGTTTGGTTCCGTTCTTTGAGAGTCTGATCAAGCTCCCGGGAAGTCATATCTTTAACATTATGCTGCAAGATAAATTTTTCCCGCTCATCTTCCGGAATCCCCAGAAGGAGGAGCGCCTGATAGTAGGTTAAACTCGTCAGCGCTGACGAATTTGAGTTCCCCCCGTCATTTTGATTATTCTATTAATCTCAGCCGCAATAACAACCGGCGTACGTTCAGTGATTTGTTCATTCATTTTTATTCCCGCCTTTTTGGTAGCTTTAATTACAGCATACGCAGACGGGCTTCAGATGGTGAATGCTTGTCTATGAACCTATCAAATCACCTTTCAAAATTGGGATGCTTTAGGATGAGGTTTATTACACAATATAAGGGAAATACGTCTTATCATGATTTCCTAGACGAAGCCGATCAAACAATTTCTAAGCTTGAAGCTTTTCCATATATTGGGTCCGTTCCCAAAGACATGCGCCTTATGCATCTAAACTACTGCATTTTAGTAATAGGAAATTACCTTGTTTTCTATGTTGTACTTGATGAAATAATTGGAATCCGGAGAATCCTTCGCCGACCACGGATGGGGGGCCCTTGAACATTCACTATTCCCTCAAATCTATTGCTTTCTGAACAAACTCACTAGGCAATGATGTTCTCCTACAAATATCCTCAACCGTCATTCCAGATTGGAAGTATCGAATTGCTACAGATTCCATTGATTCCCCGACTTCGATAATATGATAATCCGGGTCATAAAACCGCATTACCCTTTGCCCCCATGGCTGCTCTCTAACCTCATGAATAAATTCTACTCCAACTTCTTTCATTTCATCATATACCCTGCCAATTTTTTCTGTTTCAAAATACAATTCAAAGTTATTCGATTTCTTTAGGATGTTGTATTGTCCTATCCCTAGTAACTTCGAAAAATGTTCTTCTAAATGAATAGAGAAACCTCCATCAAATTCTATGTTTTCGCCAAAATCATATTTGACTTTTTGACCTAACTTCTCATAAAAAGTTCTTGATCTTTGCATATTTTTCACGACTATTAGCGAACAAACGTATTTCATTCCCTTACCCCAAATCCTTTCTTGCAAAACGCGCGACACGATGTCGCGCCAAAGTGTCATTAAGAACAGTACAAGAATTTATAAATAACTCGATGTTCTGGAGTTGTTGAAAAACTCCCTTTTTGATAATTTCGGAAGCATCAAAAAGCTTGATCTTTCCATCAACAAAATAAATATATACTTTGTAATCATTTGTTGGTACTACTTGTATTACTTTATGAAACATTATAGCACCTCCTTATTTCAGCGGGTCTATCCTAATAAACTGATTGTTTTCTCTGCCATTCTCCCAATTGACCATTAATTCATCTCTATGAATCTCGCACCAAGCAAGAACAAGTTTTAATTGTTTTGAAGGGAATATTCCCTTCAATACAGTTGCATTTTGTATATCAACTAATATTTTGCTCATTCCAAAACATCATAATCTTAATACCGTAGAATTCACTTACTATCTTTTTAATCCAGCTGTTCTAATTAAATCTAAAAGTCGGACTAACCCCTGTGAACCAAAAAATATTCCTAATCCTATGATAAGTTCTGTAATTATTCCTATCGAACTAAATAATACTCTTGTTGTAGAAATTCCATTCATGGGATACATGCTCATTAATGCTGAAACTAACCTTGGCACTGAATGCCCAATAAAATATAGACCCAGAACCGAAAAAAGTACTCTCTGTAAATCAACAGACCTTAAGCCTGAGCCTTCATTTGAATAATGCTCTTCTTTTGTCAATATCAAAGACAATTTTCCAGAGAAAATCCATAACAAGAAACCAAAAAGAATATAAACTAATGAAAATATAGCATTTAATAAACTCTCATGAACTACAGCATTAGGCGTTGACACAGAATATATAAGTATACTTGACAATACATTTGTCCCTTGAATGATGAAAAATATGCCAAGAATTTTACAGGCTAGACTCGCAATCTTACGCATATTCAATCTTCTTTTCCTCCTTATTATGACTCAAATGGCGCACTAACGTCCTGAGCACTCCCGCAGCGTCTTATAACATTCATCTAGTCTAAGTTGCGGGAGTGCTCTGTTATACGAAGCCGAACGCCCCCAAATTCTGAGGACGCCAGGACGGCGGCCCCTCAATAACAATTGTCTTTATGTAATCTATCTGTGTCTAAAATTATTCGTATTACCTTACATGGATTACCAACCGCAATAGAGTTAGATAGAATATTCTTTGTTACTACGCTTCCAGAACCTATTACTACATTATCACCAATAGTAACTCCCGGATTAATGATTGCTCCTCCACCGATCCAAACATTATTGCCTATAACTATCGGTAAAGCATATTCAAAACCTTCGTTACGTACCTCAAAATTTATAGGATGCCCTGCTGTAAAAAGATTAACATTTGGTCCGAACAAAACATTATCGCCAATTAAAACCTTGGCACAATCTAAGATAGTACAATTATAGTTCGAGTAGAAATTCTCTCCTATGTAAATGTTATAGCCATAGTCACAGTGGAACGGTGGCTCAATAAAAAAATTATCCCTTACCTTACCAAACAAACTCCTGATAATATCATCTCGCTTTTCGATTTCATCTGGGTGTAAGGAGTTAAATTGGTATAGAGCTCTCTTTGCAGTTTGTCGTTCTCTGAAAAGCTCTTCATCATTAGCCTTATATAGCTCTCCATTTATCATTTTTACTTTCTCATCCATAGCTATTCCCTTCCACTATTTGATCAAATATTATCAATCTTACTATTGGAAAATAGCTATGATATTATTCCATTTACCGCGCCAGGACGGCGCGCCATTGCGTTCGGTTTCGTAGAACGCTCAATTGTGAGGGTTTGTATAGAGCTTATTATTAATGAATAGTCGCCCAGATGCCAAATGCCATATCTCTTACAAATACTGTATTAGCATTCTGCCGTTCACTATTCAAACGTTCCTCCAATGTATCAATTTCAATTTCTTTTTGATTAACTACACCCAATTTGATAATACGGGGTAGCATCATTTGAACAACCCATGCAAGGTCGCTACCAGTTTCCAGTGTTTGTAAGACTGCCTCCGCCCTTATCTGGGAGATAGTCAACCCTGCCTGTTTAAACACTGAATATAAGTTCATGCCCATATGAATATTGCCGCCTTCTTTTGCCACAGTATTCCAGATCCAAGTTTGTACCTGTGTGTGCAATGGCATTAAATCTACATCCTTGAACGACCCCATTGAATCGCTCTCCTGAAAAACAACTAATCCTTTAGTCTTTAGGTAGGGCAAGAGGCTCTTAATGCTAAAAACTGCGTCTGGTTGATACATTAAGACCCTGCGTCCAACAATAGCATCAAACCGGCCAAGATCTTGCGGCAACTTGTCAATTTCAGCTATTATGAATTTTGTATTAGCGAATTGGTTTTTTACGGCAGAATCCCGTGCTGCAGCTATCGCAGTTTCATTCGAATCAAACCCGATTACCTCTCCTGTACTACCCACAATTTCTGCCGCTAGAAAAGTTACCTCTCCAGAACCACATCCTACATCCAATACCCGTAGCCCCTTTTTTATACCAGCATCCATAAGAAGTTGATAAGTAAAATCGTTGCGTTGAGCTATCATTAATTTATTCTCTCCTTTATCGTAATTAGCACATTCGACCAGAGACTCTCAATTAGAAACCCAAGTGGATATGATAAAACAATATTATAGAAATAGCAGTTCCCTGTTTTATAAATTACTAGAACTTCAAGTCAAAAAATCCTCCAAACCTACTTTCACAATCCGCGCCAGGACGGCGCGGCCTTTGCACGATATGTCGTAGAACGGTTGGGTTTTACCGTAGCGTCATATTACGTTCATATTGGCAAAGTTATGGTAAAACCTTGTTAAGTGAAGTTGGTCGCCCTCAGATTCAGAAGCCGCCATGGACAGACCGTGTAAAAACTCATCCTTAATTTACAGTTATAAAATTGATTTACCAATAATTGCTCTTGTTGTACTACAAATATAAAAATACAAAGGTCTTTTACCCCAGTACTTCAATCAA
>NZ_JAPDHR010000033.1:0-5920 GCF_030063005.1 Dehalobacter sp. | reverse complement strand
ATGATTACCTGCGCTGAAGTTTTTTCTCTATTTAATTGTATCAAAAAAGAGCTGGAATTACTTCTTTCTTCGTAATTCCAGCTCTTTTGCTTTTGAGGTTCAGGTACCACTTTTTCAGTGGCCTCGCCGTTTTAGGGCTCCTTTTGTTGAGTCTGCCATTTCCGACCGGATTAACCTCAGGCAGACTTTTTTAATTTTGAATTTTTCCTAACCAAACCAATTCTGAAGATTGACTGCCCGACACTCAGGCTCTTACGACCAGCAGTATTCAGCCAAATACCACTCCTGCAAGAAATTGCTCGTTTGCTGCTATCGATGACTCCCGGCCGCTTAAGCACTTCCTGACCGCCTGACATACCTCCTTTCAATCTTCCTGTCCTGACTTGGGCCTTTTTTCTGTTCCAGGCGATCTGGTCGCCAGCCATGACAACGCATTGCCATACGTCATTCAGAAAAAGGCTTTACGCTAACGTTAAAGATATTCTCTGTATTGCTTTGAATTCCTTGGTCAAATAGTTTCATATTGTTTCTAAGTTTGTCGAAACGGAAAGGGCATCTTACTATTGACAAATAACCTGAGATATGCGCATTTGTTGTAATTGCATACACTTTAGCATAAGAAAAGAACCGTAAATATACCGCCTAAGGTAAAGTGGCCAATAAGATATGCCCTGCTCCTGCTGTTTCCGGTAAACCGCTTATGACATAATCCGGCTGTCACCATCGGACAAACACCGGCATAAAATAAACCGATAAGCTGGACAAGCCGGCCTGTCATATAAACCGGAAAGGAGATGATGGAGATGGCGGTTACTGCTACACCATTAACTTCTACGCTGGTCGTAACATGCGAGTCCGGGGTAACGCCTGCCGGTGACCCGGTGACCAGAAAGAAAAGTTTCAGCGGCGTAAGAGCCGATGCCACGATCCAAGATGCCTATGACGTGGCAACAGCCTTATTCAGCCTAGTGCAGGATCAGGTATTGGAAGTGGTCTTGAGCAGCAATTCGGAGCTGGCGGATGAATAACCGGCAGCCAAAGCGGATAGACAAGGAGGTGAGACGCAATGGCGGTTACCACAAATAAAGTCGTGCGCTTAACGTTCTTAACCAGCGGGGGCAAGACATTCGCAATCACCCTGACCAATCCGAAAACAGGCTTGACGAAGGCTGAGGCTGAAGCCGTGATGGATATACTCATCACGAAGGACGTATTCATCACTGCGAGCGGCGCTTTGGCCGCTAAACGGGATATTAAAGTTATCAATACGGAAACGGATGATCTTTACGATCCTCCGGAAGCGTAAGCGATAACCGCAGCAACCTGGGGGAAGCCCCGTTGGAAGAACCTCCGCCGACTTAGCCGGCTGGGAGGTTCTTCCTTAAAATCATGGTGTTTCGGGAGCAGGAGCCTCGGGAACCGCCTGTTCTGTCGGTGCCGTTTGTGCATTTTTTTTGATACGTTTTAACTTACGCGCCGTCTTTGCGATAAACTCACTTGTTTGATTAACAAACAGCTTGTAAGCATTAGGATCTGCTCCAGCCATCTCCCTGATCGTGCTGAACAGGTCGTCGAATCCTTTGACGATTAGATCGTAGCGGGCGTCGGCCTGTGCCATGGCATGGTTGATCTTGGCTATATCGCGCTCCCGTTCGATCTCTTTCATACGCCGGGCGGCCACACTGTCGTTCTGAAGCACTGTCAGCTCCCGCTGCAGCTGCGTTACCCTGCTCTGCTCACTCCATAATGCCTGTTCTTTAGCCTCCGCCTCTTTTTTCGCCTGATCGCGCTCCTCAGCTAAGCCGGAAACTTTGTCTTGATGGATCTTCAGTTTTTTGGCCAGCGCTGTTTTCTCTTCAAGAGCCTCGTTCCTGTCCTTGATCACCTGCTGCAGTGCGCTCACCGACATATGCTCAATATCTAGCTGCGCGATAAACTCCGCCCGTTCCTCCGCGGGGATCCCCAAAAGGGCGAATGCCTGGCTGTAACCAAGTCTGGCAAAAGGCACATTACTCACATCGGCTTCGGATAGTACGGACAGCCCCGGTCCATACTCTTCGGCGATGCGCATCAGTTTATATGCTACACGCTCTGAGTAATCAACGGCTTCCTCCAGCCATTTGCAAAATTCCCCATAAGGGATCATTTCCTTGGCTTCCATCAAAACAATTGAATATGTATTCAATTGTTTTGACTTATGTATAATCGCCAATTATATCATGACCATAAAACGCCGCTAAAAAAAGCAGGAAAAATTCCTGCTTAAAAGAGCAAGCCCGCATGAACAACGGGCTTTTAGACAATTTATGGCAAGTTAGATGAATATAGATGCCATAGTATTTCTTCCTATTTAGAGTGATAATTATTGATGCATAGAGGAGCTGGATAATTAGTTTGCTCTTAGACTCAAAAATTTCAATCCTACCTTTGACCGTTTCCAGCTCCCCTGAATTTGACATCGGACTTCGAGAGCATTAGTTATACAAAGACTGATATTAATATCTATTCAAATGTATAGGTTACAGAAAGTTTGCTTTGCTTTTAGGATCTTGGAATATTATTTAAATCAACATCCTTACTACACCCGACATTGTTATATGGATATTTTGCATCCGTTGCTCTCTCCCATCTGACGTATTTCTGGATCTCCGAAGAACTTTAGCTTCTGTTTAACGTGATGAAAGGCTTCTTACATCGACCTGATCCCCCGTGCGGTCCTTATTGTCCCGGTTGTACGGGTAGTATGAAACTTTAGCGCGTATTTTCTTCTGCCGTGATCCAACCTCGCCCCAGAGTACATAAACCTCTGTGCCAAAATCCCGATACTCCAGATCAAGCAGTGCCATTGAAATTACTGTCCGATAGTAATGACTCTGCGTACGGCTTGTTGAAAGCCCGATTTCTTTTCCGTCTTTATTGTAAACGTAGTCTGTCGATAATACCCAATTGGCAGAGCCGTTGAGCATTGATTCAGGTCCAGGGAAATCCATCGGGCTGTAGTTCTCTTCACCCGGTCGGAAGTTTGAAGCATAAACATCGATGATATCCTCGGCGTTCCATTCAAGCGTCACAATGTCACGCTTCTGATTTTTTTTGTATTCCAGTAAAGCTGCTTTCCCGCGGAAATCATGGTTCCAGTTAATACACTTGCCAAGTCCACATTCGATTGGATTGAACACCACTTTCATGGGATCGCCGCCGGCGCTGCCTTTAAAGTCAAAGCCGAATGAAGAATAGTTGAGTTCTCCTTCTCCTTCTCCTTCTCCTTCGTCTGAGCCCTGCTTAGACCACTTCTGGAACCCTTCATCCAGGAACAAAGCAGACATGAAGCTGAGATTGGCTTGGAAGTTTCCGCCTTCGCTATGATTCAATAAATAGTTGGAGAATCCAAGTTGTCGAATACCATAAGGGTTGCCGATCTCGATTAATTTCTTTTGGATTTCTTTAGAGTATTGGGCCTCCCCATGAACCTCATAGGAAAGTGTACCCGCCATGCCAAAACGGAGAATACGTACTTTATGACCATTAATCGTACTATTGCGGTAATGGCGATAGTCAATGTCCTTCAAATCTTCGCCGGTAGCTTCCTCAAGAATTGACAGGCAGTTTGGGCCCTGAAGCTGTAAAATAAAGACTTTCATTGTCATATCTATCAGTTCTGCATTGTAATCCTTAAGGCCGAATAGATAGTTGAGGTACGGAGCGTGCCACCATAACTCATATTCTTCCTCGCCGGTACGCATAATAACGCCATGTGTCGCGATAAGCCCGTTCTCGAGGCACAAAATTCCATGCTTTATAATACCGATGGGGAAATCCTCCACATTATTGACAAAGTTTTCGCTCATGAACTTTTTCGCTTCCGGGCCTCGAAGGATCGTTACCACTGAAGGATTCAAACCTGCGTGCAATGAACACGTCAAGTGCCAGGATAATGCTTCATCCCTCCAATCCGTATGCCAGACAGGCATGAGATATGGAAATACTCCCATCTTATAAAGGCCGCCTCCGGGTGTAGATAGTGCAAACGGTCCACTGCTATAACTGACATCGTGCTCTGCATCAAGTGCGGTGGTATCGATAAGGAATTAGTGGGTGGTGATCAAAACTCTTTTCTATCATATTTGCACTGTCTTCTTTTATCATATTATTGATCCTCCTTTTTACGGCATAGCTTAGTATTTTTTCTTATGAAAAAGTGAAATCGATTTATAAATCCGGATTTAGTTTTATTGTAGGTGATGCGTATTAATAATGGAAATACTATTCTTTATTTCCGGTTATGCATATATTGAATATTGAATAACCTGTAATAAAATGTTAAAAAAAAATTTTGAAATTCAAAAAAAAATCCCTATGTTTGACATCTCGTTATCTGATTGTCAATCATAGGCCTTTGTTTCTTAGACTTTTATAAATTAATACCGTTACTTTCCCACTTGTGAAAGTTGATTTAATAGTTAGAAAATTTTATTTACATTATTAATGAATAATGGTATTGCAGCATTATTGTTAGTTACCTTATAGGCAAGTGCCATATCGATAAAGAATTCACTATCGTTTATTTCAAGGAATGCTGTATTACTGATGGACATACTTTTTAAATGGTGAGGTACCACAAATATTCCATTTGTCTCTTTAATAGTAAATGAAACGGTGTCGATCTGATCAGTAAATGTGAAATGCTTTAAGCCTATGCCGTGGTTTGTTAATAATCTTTCAACACAAAATCTGTGCCACTCTTGGTCACCTAAGAAAATAAATAGTTGTTCATCAAGATCAGCTACGTCAACAGATTCCTTTGAGAAAAAGGGATGTTTGTCAGAAACTATCACAGCTAATTTTTCGCTGCGGATATCATGAAAAATTAGGCGGTCAGCATGTGGAAAGTACTCATGAAGAGTAAGACCAACGTCTATTTTATCATTTAATAAATCTTGTATAAGTTGCATTGGCTGATAGGATGATATTAAAAGTTCAATATTAGGATATTTTTCTTTGAAAAATCTCATTATTGGAGTTATATATTCATCACTGGCGTAGTATAACATCCCTACCTTGAGTTTACCTGTAAAACCGGAAGATAATAGCGTAGCCTTAGTAAGTAAATTTTCATATTGTTCAATAATTTTTTTAAATTCACTAACTACAATCATACCCATTGGAGTAAGCTCAACGCTATGTTTTGTTCGTTTAAGTAGCTGAATCCCTATATCTGTTTCAATCGCAGTTATGTGCCTGCTTAGTGCTGGTTGTGATATGAATAATTCCTCTGCGGTGTGTGAATAGTTCAGATTTTCAGCCAGTGCGATAAATTCATGCATATAGCTAATCTTCAAAATATCACCTCACAATTTTTATTCGTTCTCATTATACTGATGTATGCTTAAATGCCAAATTTACCATAATACAACGCTATAATTTTTCTTGCAATTATCATGTACTAGCCTCCTTTCAGAATTTGTGGAGTAAAATCGGCGTGTCGGGCTCATGCCGTCTGCATGAACGTCCAGTACATACCACGGTTTACCAGTACTGAGTAATAATTGGATATTATGCGGAGAGCGCTTAACAGTTTTATACTTGTCTTTTATAAAATTTTTGCATAACCAACGATAAAACGATTATTTCCATTATGATGCATTCTTTGTTAGAATGCATATACTTTAGCACAATAAAGGAGTTAAAACAAGAATTAACATTTTGAGTAATAAGGCTAATTGAAAGTCACTAGGAGCCAAAAGAAATCAATGAATAATACTGCTTCTTGTTATTTTTATTTAGTTAGGGAGGATTAGTTTGAAAGAGTTCAGACATGAGACTGCGTAAAAAGAAGGGTACACCAAAATAAGCCCACCAAATGCGGACTTTAAAAATGAATATTGAATTAAAGTATTAAGTCGTATTACGCATATCGGGT
>NZ_JAPDHR010000032.1:0-6813 GCF_030063005.1 Dehalobacter sp. | reverse complement strand
TGCAACGTTTAAGGAGCTTGGAAAATGAATTCTGGATAAAATATTGATCGATTCGTGAGGAAACAGCATTTTCGTTACTCGTCAAATCTGGTATAATACTGGTCATAGGAAACCTCCAAAGTACTGGATTATTGGGTTTGTGGTTATTCTCATTATACCAGATTTGGTGGTTTCCTTGTTGTATTTAACCATACTTTCAAAGACTTTCAAGGTTTCAACCTACCCGACAGGGTGGGAAAGTTGAGTTATTGAATTATTTCTTTTCTTTCCCTATTCTCCTAGTTTGAAGCATTTCTTCTAAGACCGCTTTTGTATTTTGTTCATCTCCGGCAGTGGCAAGAGAAGCTTCCTGATTCTGTTTCTCGATTTCTTCCAGCACTTCACTGCGCAGAATCTTGACATCCTTCGGTGCGTTGATACCAATGCGTACCTGATCACCGGAGACAGACACAATCGTGATTTCAATGTTATCGTTAATGATGATCTTTTCATCGATTTTCCTGGACAATACGAGCATTCAGCCAACAACCCCTTCCATGGTACCTTCATTACAATCAGTCTCGAGTTCAGAAAATAAAGGTTGTCTGGATAATAAGCTGTCCTTACTCAGGATAAACTGCGCGCCTTTACCGGTTCGGCGATTAATAACGATTGGCGCGCGCAGATTGATGGTTGTCTTTTGCATATCCTGTTGACACAGCGTCAGGATCGCCCAGACTTCGAGCTTGTCGTCCGGAGTAACTTCCAGAAGCTCTGCCTCTTCTTGCCCCAAATCAACGGTCGAAAGATAATCCGGAAAGAAAATTTGCGGTCTGACAATGATGAAACGGGCATGGACATCCTCGGCTGACAGCAATTGTGTTAGCAGGGAATTCTCTTCTTCCATCAGGTGGTATTGGAAATATCCTTCAAATCCCGGAATTCCTTTGGGAAAACGGATCAGCGTCCGGCTCATATCGTTCACTCCTTCATGATTTATCTGGCGTTCTTCATTACTTATTTTTTCACATCAAACATTTGACCAACGGCCTTAATCTTCAAGTAAGGCTCTTGTTCCCAATAGACTTTCATCAGCGGCAGGGAAAAATCCTCTATCCTGACGCCGCCCCAATCCTCGAGCTGTGTATCCGTTCCTCCGAGCTGCGCCCGAAGTTCTAAAGTCCCAGGCTGGCCGATCATTTGGATGGAGGGAAGCGGAACCACAGCGAGTTGTTTCTCCGGCGGTTCCATGGAGCGGATGACAATCTCGGGGATGGTCGCTTGATTGGAGGTATCGGCGAAAGCATAGCCTGTCTGAACCGTTCTCTCAAGATTCGCCAGATAGCTGCTTTCTGCTTCATCGGCAAACGCAAAGGCCCGGAATTCCGGACCGCCATAACCCAAAGACTGCCGTACGGCAGAAGTATCCACCTGCACATCCGGATAGGTGCGCTGCAGATCGATTTCCGCTTCTTTTTGCTGAACGGAGACTTCTGCTTTTCTGATATTCAAGTCGTAACTCGCTTTTTTCAGATCCAGCCCGAGCTGGGCAGGCTGCCGGTGAATCTGCAAATCAATCATTTCGGCACATCCTTACGTCACTTACCGCATGAAATCAACCAGGGAAGGCTGAATGATCTGAGCGCCGACCGACAAAGCCGCCTTGTAGGTATTATTAACCGAGTTGAATTCCATGATCGTTTCAGCCATATCGGCATCTTGAAGGTCGGAAAGGTTCTGCTTCAGGTTAATCGTATTATTGACAAGCTGATCGCTGATCGTGCTCATACGGTTGGTTCTGGCCCCTAATTCGGACCGCAGAGCCAGGAAGTTATCCAAATGGCCGTCGATCTCATCCAAAGCTTCATTGATCTGGGTCTCATTGCCGCTGCTAAGCGAGGTACTTAATTTGTTCAAGGTATTGAAAAAGGAAGAATTTTCTGTATTGTCGGCATTGTAGGTAATCCCAAAAAGTTTCGTTCCTTCAATAGCGACCCCAATATTTACATTGGGTCCAACCTCAAATTCAATCACTTTATCGTTTCCGTCCCATTGCGTCAAAGTAAAAGGTACGGTTGCACTGCCGGGAATCGGCGGCGTATCAATCTTGCTGCCGGAAAAAATATATTTCGAGTTCACCTGGCTGTTCGCCATGACCTGGAACTGCATATTAAGCTGATCGACTTCTTTGGCAATCTGGGAGCGGTCCGTATTGAAAAGGGAACCATTGGCACCCTGTACCGTCAGCTCCCTGATCCGCTGTAGCATGGCCGTCATACCGCTCAGTACACTTTCACTGGATTCCAGGTAGGAAGTCGCTTCACTGGCGTTATTCTTCCATTGTTCCATCGAGGATATCGTGCTGTTGATGCGAATGACAGTTTCTGTCCCTACAGGATCATCCGATGGTTTCGTAATTGTATTACCGCTAGAAAGCTGATTCTGCAGCAATACCATTTTCTTATTCGATTGCTCCAAATTTCTTAATAGATTATGCGATAGAATATTATTGCTCACCCGCATCTTTACTCACCTGCTCCTGAATTATTTGGTGGTTCCCATGGCAATAAGATTATCAAACATGCTGTCCAGCATGGTTACAAATCGGGCTGCTGAACTGTAAGTTTTTTGGTATTTGATGATGTTGGTCATTTCTTCATCAAGGGAAACGCCGGAAAGGATTTCTCTCTGGGTATACATCTGTTCCACAAGGACCGATTGTCCTTCCGTCATTCTTTCGGCCTGCTGCGCATTGACTCCCAGATCCGTGATCATCGCACCGTAGAAATCCCCGAAAGAAGTAGCGTCGACAGGATTTGCTCCATTTTGACCAAAGACATTCTGTCCGATAGCGGTCTTCAAACCCGTCCAGCTGTTGGCAAGCGAAGAAATCGCCAAGGCAACACTGCTGTCTCCGATTTCCAAAGGATTGGTTTTTATCCCGGTGGCAATTCGATTGTAATTAGCTTGCAGCACTGCATTAATTTCAATGTTGGCAGCCGTAATATCCGAGCCGTCGCTTGACGTAAAAAAGTCAATTCCCGTGGTCTCCAGCTCAAGCCCTTGGCCGGTGCGATGGAGAACATTAACGGCATTGGCGATGCCTTTCGCCAGGGTATCTAAGCGCGAGCGGACGCTTTCTATGTAATGATCGCGCATGTCCAGGTTGGCAGCAAGCTGCCCCATATTCGTACCGAGGTCTACCCAGTTGCTGGCGACGTTGGTCGAAAAGCCTAAGCTCGTCATGCTGTCATTTACCGTTAGGTCAAGGGTAAATGTGTCGCCATCGGCAGGTGCTCCGGCAACCGTTAAGGTGATTCCGGCCATAGAAAGGCCGGTAGTGGCGCCTGCAGGAATCCCATTATCCGATAATTCCCAGGTACTGGTCGTTCCATTATACGTAGCCGTCAGCGTATTCCCTTTACCTGTATACGTTCCCAAGGCCGTCATACTCGTTACAGATCCAGTATTGGCGGGATCAGCCGTCAGAGCGGCCGGATCATGAAATGAGCGGCCCAGGCTGCCGGTGACATTCTCCAACGCGATAAGCGAAGTGCCGCCGGACGTGCCCGAGGTAATGGTCAAATGCCCCCCGGTGTAGGCGATTGAGACATCGGGCTGTCCCGAAACATTGTTAATAGCGGTTTGCAAATTAGCGGCCAAATCTGTCAAGGTATAACCGGCTGTTCCGTCATAGGTTCCGCGTATACTTGACAGATCGACTGTATAGCTGGTTCCGTCAATATTGATTGCAATCTGGTCGCCATCGCTGATCGTTAGCGGCGTACCAATCGCTGAACCGGTATCAACCACTGCAGAAGCTGAATCAGCCCAGACGACCCTGCTGAATCCATCCACGGTCGGAGGCGGATTCTGAAGATAGCGTATCGCCTGAAAGTCAACCAAGACATTATTAGGATCGTTTTCATTGCCGATGATCACTTTATAATTATTGACCTGGCGGTCTGTAAAAGCAGGATCCCTCGATTCGATGACCCGTACCGGCACAATTTTTGATAGGTTATCGACAAGACTGTCCCGTTGATCTTTCAAATCATTGGGATTATCCCCTGCAACCTCGGAATTTTTAATCTGGATATTCAGCGATCGGATCTGCTCGGCAAGGGTATTAATTTGCGTTACTGCCGCTTTGACACTGCTGTCCAGATCATTCTGAGTTTCAGAAATCTGTATCTCCATATGGTGGAACGTATCCACCAGCGTCTTGGTCTGTTCAATTAAAGATGTGCGTACTCCGGCATTTTGCGGATTATTGGCCAATACGCTCCATGAATTCCAGAATTTGTTCATGTCGTTGCTAAGACTGTAGCTTGACGGCTCGTTCACCATACTTTCCACTAAGCTTAACGTGCTCTGCCTCCCCGACCAATATTCATATTTGGATGTTTCAGACCTGAACTGAAGATCCAAATATGAATCCCGGGCGCGGGTCACCGTATCCATGGCTGATCCCGTCCCCAATGTCAGAAATTTCCCTCCGGCCATAACGGTCAACGGGATTGCTGTCTTGAGATCCGCGATCTGACGGGAGTAACCGCTGGTACTCGCATTGGAAATATTATGTCCGGCAACGCCAAGGGCGGCCTGCTGGGAACTGAGTGTCCTGTTCGCTAATTCTAAGCCAAAAAAGGTTGAATACATAACGATTTCTCCTCTGCACTGTATTCAATCGCGTTTCATTTTACGGATATCTTACGGATAGCTAATTATCGTTAAGACCGTTAAACAACTTTAGCCGGCCAATCAGTTATTTTAAGTTAAATACTTTTATCGATGATTTTTACACCGGTTTGATGGCTCTTATTGGCTTTGTCACCGGGATTGCTGTAAGTCGCCTGTCGATCGTTCGTCAGCAGCCGGACCGTGAAATTAACAAGTTTGACAGCGTTCTCCAACAGTTGGGTATTCACTTCATGCAAACTCTTTAATTCACCGATAACGGACTCCAGTTCCAGTCTTACCGATTGTAAGGCCGGAAAACTGGAGGATAAATCCGCTAGGGTAATATCTTCAATGTTTTTGTTGGTTTCTCTGCCAAAAAAATCTGCCCAGTAAAGTCTTTCCTCTTCCAACTGTCCGACTTCGAGCAGAATTTTTTCTTCCTGAGCGGTGATGCTTTCTATTTTCTCAATCACATTGTCTACGAGCGCTTTCTGCTTTTCTTGTTCTAATTCGGTCAACTGGCGATAGAAAGCAATTTGCTGCCGTAGGTTATTTTCCAGACCTGCCACATATTCCGCCACTTATTTCCCCTCCATCCCGTTTGGAGAAAGAATTCCTTCGGCAATAGAAGCCGCATCAAGATTAAATTCACAATTTGCAATTTGTTCCGAAATTGCCGTGACCTTGTCTTCCCTGATGTCCGGCATATCTTTTATTTTTTGCAACAGCTTTTGAAAAACCTGCGCATTTTCGGATACGGCCAACTGATCCTGTTGCGAAACCGTATTGACCTTACTTATCTGAGATACCCGGGTAGCAGCCTGGACACTGCCAACGGGGGAAATCGAAGCACTATCTATTTTCATTACATTCACCAACCTGACTGTTTTATCTTTTTTTAATGATATACAGTTTTCTTATCGTCCAGCAGCTCAGCAATCTGAATACCTTTTAGGGTTGATTATGGTCAATTATCTCCGAGTAACTCTTAATATATCTAAATATCAAGCTATTATACCCAATAATAAAAATTGGTATAATCTTTCTCGTGTCATTATCCGGCAGAATGCTGTATAATATTGGTTGGCTTGATAAATGACGATCAAAAACCCTAATGTTTTCGGTTAAGAATTACGTTATTAATAGTATATAAACGTATATGAAGAATTATCTGCAAAGCAGTTATTAATGAAGATTGCACAGGAGGAACATCGGTCAATGGATATAACTACCATCTTGGGGCTTGTCCTGGGATTTTTCGGTATCTTATTCGGTTTTGTCTTAGAAGGCGGGCATCTTGGTTCTTTGTTTGCTGTATCTCCCATATTTATTGTTGTTTTCGGCACACTGGGCGCTACGGTAATCGGTATCCCTTTAGACGAGCTTAAGAAATTGCCCAAATGGTTAAAAATTGCTTTTATGAATCAATCCTTCGGTGTGGAGAAAGCCTATTTCACCCTAGTGCATTTTTCCGAGAAAGCCCGTCAGGAAGGACTTTTAAGCCTTGAGCAGGAATTGGAAACCGTCGATGACAAATTCACCAAACAGGGCATGCAGCTGGTTATTGACGGTACAGACCCGGAGATCACCAGAAGCATCCTGGAATCAAATATTGCTGTTTTGGAAAACAGACATAAGGTTGGGATCACCTTTTTCGAGTCTGCAGGCGGCTACAGCCCGACTTTGGGGATTATCGGAACAGTCATGGGGCTAGTTCACGTTCTTGGTAATCTGACGGACCCCGACAGTCTTTCCGGTTCGATTGCCGCAGCCTTTATTGCTACCCTCTACGGTGTTTGTCTGGCTAACCTGGTCTATCTGCCGATCGCAGCCAAGCTGAAAATAAAAAACCAAATGGAAGTGCAGACCATGGAAATGATTCTTGACGGGATTATTTCGATTCAATCCGGGGAGAACCCCGCGATCCTGAAAGAAAAACTCAAAACTCACCTCGGTTATATGCCCGAAAAAGAAACCAAATTTGAAGGTGCATTTGAAGCCAGTGAAGTGAATTATTAATAAAGTACTCAACTTTCCCACCCTGTCGGGTAGGTTGAAACCTTGAAAGTCTTTGAAAGTATGGTTAAATACAACAAGGAAACCACCAAATCTGGTATAATGAGAATAACCACAAACCCAATAATACCAGTA